>DASWHU010000023.1:0-3673 GCA_036398035.1 Alphaproteobacteria bacterium
TCGCCGCGCAAGCGGGCCAGCCGCCGTTCAAGGCTCCAATCACCGACATGCGCGGCATCCTCAACCTCAACGTCGCCGGCGTGCTGCACCCGATCTTCCTCAACGACACCGGCATCACCTCGCTGGCGGACATCGCCGCCCGCGAGGTCCCGCTGCGCGTCGACACCGGCCCGCGCGGCACCGGCGGCGAGCTGGCGGCGAGCCGGCTGCTCGAGCTGTACGGCGCGGGCTACGACAACATCCGCGCCTGGGGTGGCTCGATCACCCACTCGTCCTACCGCGAGGCGCTCGACCGGATGAAGGACGGGCACATCGACGCATTCATCAACGACGACATCGTCGGCCAGCCGCTGTTCGTCGACATCGCACTGTCGCGCGACGTGGTGTTCCTGCCGATGACGCCGGAGGTAGTCACGGAGATGGTCGAGCGCTTCGGCTATGCGCGGGCGAGCATTCCCGCCAACACTTATAAGGGACAGGACGCCGAGATCCCCTCGACCGCCCAGCTTTTCGCCTTCACCTGCCACAAGGACCTGCCCGAGGACCTGGTCTACGCCATGACCCGGCTGACCTTCGAGTATCGCGACGAGCTGATCGCAACGCACAAGGTGTTCAGCGACCTCAGCCTCGAGGCGGGACCGACGCACTTCCCCATCCCGTTGCATCCGGGGGCCGAGCGCTACTACCGCGAGGTCGGCGTGCTGCCATAGGCGCGCCCGGGGCCCGGCCATGGTCGAGCTGAGCGGGCAACGCAGGCTGGTCGGCCTCGGCGGGCTGGTGCTGCGCTGGGGCGGGGTCGGCATCATCCTCTACCACCTGGCCGCGGCGCAGTTCGGCGCGCCCGAGGTGATGAAGTTCCGCCCCACCCATGTCGCCATGTATCTGGGGCTGATCTTCCTCGCCTTCGGCTGGCGGCGGAGCGACACCCGAACCTCGGTTCCGTGGTACGACTGGCTGCTGTTCGCGCTGTCCTGGGTGCCGCTCGCCTACATCTACGCGAACTACGAGTACGTGGTCGAGCGCTACGCCTACATCACGCCGCTCCGCGCACTCGACTGGGCGATGGGCCTGCTCGCGCTGGGTCTGACGGTCGAGGCCTGCCGGCGCACGGTCGGGCTGACCCTGGTCGCGCTGCTCGGCGTGTTCGTGGTCCAGGCGCTGTTCGGGCCCTACTTCCCGGCACCGTTCGACTCGAGCGCGGTGCCGCCGATGCGCCTGGTCGATCATCTGTTCCTGACCACCTCGGGCCTTTACGGGTCGATCACCGGCATCTCGGCGACCTACGTGCTGATGTTCGTGCTGCTGGGCGCGGTGCTCGAGCAGGCGCGCGGCGGCGACTTGTTCATGAACATCGCCACCTCGGTGATGGGCCGCGCCAAGGGCGGGCCGGCCAAGGCGGCGGTGCTGGCGAGCGCCCTGTTCGGCTCGATCTCGGGCGCGGCGGTGGCCAACGTCTACGCCACCGGCACCTTCACCATCCCGCTGATGATCAGGACCGGCTTCAAGCCCCGGTTCGCCGCCGCGGTCGAGGCGGTGGCCTCGGCCAGCGGCCAGCTGGTACCGCCGATCATGGGCTCGGCGGCGTTCCTGATCGCCGACTTCACCCGCACCCAGTATGTCGACGTCGCCGCGGCGGCGGCGCTGCCCGCGTTCCTGTACCTGGCCGCAGTCTACTTCATGGTCCATCTCGAGACCCGCCGCTACGGCCTGTCCGGCATGTCTGCCGAGCTGGTCGCCAAGGCCCGGCGCGAGGTCTGGCGCGACATCCACATGCTGCTGGTGCTGGCGATCGTGGTGGCGATGCTGGTCGAGCGGCGCACACCGTTCTTCGCCGCCTATGTCGGCGTGGTCGCCACCCTGGTCGTCGCCCAGCTGCGCGGCCATACCCGCGTCGGCGTCAAGCGGATTATGGACGGCTTCGAGATCGGCGCCCGGCGCATCGCCCCGATCGCGGCGGCGCTGTTCGTCGCCGGCCTGGTGGTCGGCGTGATCGAGCTCAGCGGGCTGGGGCTGCGCTTCACCTCGATCCTGCTCAGCGTCACCGGCGGCGACCTGCTGGCGACCCTGCTGCTGGTGATGCTGAGCTGCATCGTGCTCGGCATGGGCCTGCCGACCGCCGCCGCCTACATGATCGTCGCCATCTTCGGCGCGCCGGCGCTGATCAAGCTCGGCATCGAGCCGCTCGCCGCGCACTTCTTCGTGTTCTACTACGCGATCATCTCGGCGATCACGCCGCCGGTCGCGGTCGCCGCCTACGCCGCCGCGACCATCGCCGAGACGCCGCTGCAGGCGACCGGGATGAGCGCCATGAAGCTCGGCGCCGCGGTCTACCTGGTGCCGTTCGTGATCGCCTACAGCCCGGCGCTGCTGCTGATCGGCGACGCCTGGCAGGTGGTCCAGGCGGTGGCCACCGCGCTGGTCGGCATCGTCGCCCTGGCGGCGTGCGTGCAGGGCTGGCTGGTGCGCGCGCTGAGCGTGCCCGAGCGCGTGCTCGCGGCCGCCGCCGCGCTGGCGCTGCTGCACGGCGGCTGGCATACCGACCTTGCCGGCGCCGTCGCGCTGGCCGCGCTGGTCGCCTGGCAGCTCGCGCGCGGCCCGCGCGCCGCGCCCGCGCAAAGCGGCGCCGGCGACGAGGGCGCCTCCGGCTAGTCGGCCGGCGCGGCGTCAGCCTCGAGCGCGGCCGAGGCGCCGAGCCGCCGCCGCCAGGCATGCACCGCCAGCGCCAGCATCGCCAGCGCGCCCGCGGCCAGCGGCAGCCTGAGCCCGGCGAGCTCGGAGGCAGCGCCCATGGCGAGCGCGCCGAGCGCCGGCCCGCCGCGGAAGATCAGCCCGTACAGGCTCAGCACCCGCCCGCGCACGGCGCCGTCGACCGAGAGCTGGATCAGGGTCTGGGTGCACACCCCCGCCGCGACCAGGGCGAAGCCCGCCACCGCGACGCAGGCGAGCGCGAGCCACAGCCGGTCGCTGGCGGCGAAGCCGAGCACGGCGACGGCGGCGAGCGCGGTGGCCGCGAACGTGATCCGCGTGAGGCCGCGAGGGTCGCCCCGCTGGGCGAGCCACGCGCCGGCGACGACCGCGCCGATGCCGACCGTGGCGCTGAGGGTGGCAAGGGTCTCGGCGCCGCCCGCGAACACCTCCGCCGCGAAGCCCGGCAGCAGCTCGATGAACGGCCGCACCGCGAGCGCAAGCGCGAGCATCAGCCCGAGCAGGGTGGCGACGCCCGGATGGCCGAGCACGTAGCGCATGCCGGCCACGGCATCGCCGACCAGGCCGGCGAGGCCGCGCGGCGCGGCCGCCCTCGGCGCCTCCGGTGCCAGCCGCAGGCGCGCAAGCACGATCAGGAAGGCGATGAAGCTGAGCGCATTGGCGGCGAACGCGGCGGAAATGTCGACCCACACGATCAGCACCCCGGCCACTGCCGGGCCGATGAACCGTGCCAGGTTGAACGTCACCGAGTTGATTGCCACCGCGGCGGCGATGTCGGCGCGCGGCACCAGCGCCGTCACCAGCGCGAGCCGCGCCGGCTGGTTGACCCCGATCACGATGCCGTTGATCAGCACCAGCACCAACAGCAGGCCGATCGAGATCGCATCCAGTGCGGTGAGCGCGAACAACGCCAGCGCCTGAAGCATCGAGCAGGTTTGCATCAGCCGGATCAGGGCCAGCCGGTCGA
>DASWHU010000024.1:0-4939 GCA_036398035.1 Alphaproteobacteria bacterium
CAATATCTGACCCTCGCGGGCGAGCCGCTTCTGCGCCGCTCGGTGCGCGCCTTCGCCGGCCACCCGGCGGTCGAAGCGGTGCGGGTGGTGATCCACCCGGCCGATCGCGCAATCTATGACCAGGCGGTCGCCGACCTCGCCGTGCTCGACCCGGTCGCGGGCGGCGAGGCGCGGCAGGATTCGGTGCGCAACGGCCTGGAATCGTTCGCCGCGGAGCCGCCACACCGGGTGCTGATCCACGACGCGGCACGGCCTCTGGTCGGCGCGGCGACCATCACGCGCACCTTGGAGGCGCTGGCCGAGTTTGCCGGCGCGATCGCCGCGGTGCCGGTGCGCGATACGCTCAAGCGTGCCTCGGGCGACGACCGCCTGATCGCCGAGACCGTAACACGTGCCGGGCTGTGGCGCGCGCAGACGCCGCAGGCGTTCCGCTTCGCCGACATCCTCGACGCCCACCGCGCCCATGCCGGCCTCGACCTCACCGACGACGCCCAGGTCGCCGAGCGCCACGGCCTGCGTGTGGTCCTGGTCGAGGACTCGGAGGACAACCTCAAGGTGACCACGGCCGCGGACTTGGTCCGCGCCGAGCGCCTGCTCGCCGGCGTGCGCACCGACCAGGTCCGGATCGGCACCGGCTTCGACGTCCACCGCTTCGCCGCGGACGGCGATCACGTCATGCTGTGCGGGGTCAAGGTCCCGCACGCGCGCGGCCTCACCGGCCACTCGGATGCCGATGTCGGCCTGCACGCTCTGGTCGACGCGGTGCTCGGCGCGCTCGCCGCCGGCGACATCGGCACCCACTTTCCGCCCGGCGAGGAGCGCTGGAAGGGCGCCGACTCCGCAGCCTTCGTCGAGCACGGGCGCAGGCTCGCGGTCGCTGCCGGGGCGCGCATCGAGAACGTCGACATCACCGTGATCTGCGAGCGCCCGCGCATCGGTCCCTATCGCCAGGCGATGCGCGCGCGCGTCGCCCTGCTGCTCGGCATCGACGCGGGCCGGGTCAGCATCAAGGCGACCACCACCGAAGGCCTCGGCTTCGCCGGCCGCGGCGAAGGCATCGCCGCCCAGGCGGTGGCGAGCCTGAGGGTCGGCCCGTGACCGCGCGCGACCGTCGTCGCGCCGCCTGGCGACCGACGACCCTGATCGCCACCTGGTTCGGCACCGGCTTCCTGCCGGTGGCGCCGGGGAGCTGGGGCTCGTTGGCGGCGCTGCCGTTCGCCTGGGGGCTCGAATGGCTGGGCGGCCAGGCGCTGCTGCTGGCCGCGGCATTGGCCGCGTTCGCCCTCGGCTGGTGGGCGGCCGGCGCCTATGCGGCGCGCACGGGCGACGACGACCCGGGCGCGGTGGTGATCGACGAGGTTGCCGGCCAGTGGCTCGCGCTTGCGTTCGTGCCCGCCTCAGTTTGGAGCTACGCGCTCGGCTTCGTGCTGTTCCGCATCGCCGACATCGCCAAGCCGTGGCCGGCCTCGCTCGCCGAGCGCCGGCTCGCGGGCGGCCTCGGGGTGATGGCCGACGACATGGTCGCCGGCGCCTATGCCGGCCTCGGGCTGCTGGTCGTGGAGCGGCTGATATGAGCCCCTTCCCCGCCCACCTGGTCGAGGCGGCGGCGAGTCTGCTCGACGACTATCGTGCGCGCGGCGTCAAGCTTGCCACGGCGGAGTCGTGCACCGGCGGCCTCCTGGCCGGATGTCTCACCGAGGTCGCCGGCTCCTCCGACGTGGTCGAGCGCGGCTTTGTCAGCTACTCGAACGAGGCCAAGATCGAGCTCCTCGGCGTGCCGCCGGCGCTGATCGCCGCCCACGGCGCGGTCAGCGAGCCGGTCGCGCGCGCGATGGCCGAAGGCGCGCTCGCCCGTTCCCGCGCCGATGTCGCGCTGTCGGTGACAGGCGTCGCGGGCCCCGGCGGCGGCAGCGCGGAGAAGCCGGTCGGCCTGGTCCACTTCGCCGTCGCCGGCCGCGGCCGCACGACCACAGCGCATGTCGAGACTTTCGCCGGCGACCGCGCCACCATCCGCCTCGCCGCCGTCGCCCGCGCGCTCGCGCTGCTGTCCGCCGCGCTCGAGAGCTGAGCGGTCACGCGCGCACGCCCCGATCACGCGCCCGGCAGTGCGGTCTCGGGCACCTCGAATGGCTCCTCGTTAAACCAAGCCGGCCCGTACGCTTGCTGGGCGACCCCCCGAGTGGCACTATCGCCGCGACGGACGACCATCTGGGAACGTCCGAGAAACATAGGGAGCCGTTGGCCGAAGAGTTCGACCGTTCCCGAACTGGGAGGAAATCTAGGTGACGACGAGAGGGGAAGATCAGTTCACGACGCGTGACCGTGCCAATGATCGGCTGAGGTTGAGCCGCCGGGGCGTGGTCAAGGGGGCCGGCGCTCTCGCCGCCGCCGCGGCGATGGGGTCGGCGATGACCGGTGCGAGCTCAACCGCGCGCGCGGCCGCTCCGGGCAAGGTCGGTCACGTAACGACCAGCGACGGCGTCAGCCTCCATTATCTGGAGGCCGGTTCCGGCAAGCCGTTGCTGATGATACCCGGCTGGTCGCAGACCGCCGAGCAGTTCAAGCACCAGGTCGCGGGGCTCAGCGACCGCTACCATGTCATCGCCCTCGACATGCGCGGCCACGGCGAATCCGACAAGCCGGACCACGGCTACAAGATCGACCGTCTCGCCAAGGACGTTCGCGACGTCATCTATGCGCTCAACCTGACGGACGTCAACATCCTCGGCCATTCGATGGGCTGCTCGGTGATCTGGAACTACTGGGACCTGTGGGGACCGGATCGTCTGTCCAAGCTGCTCCTGATCGACCAGATGCCGATGATCACCAGCAACCCGGCGTGGTCCGAGCAGGAGATCGCCGAAGCCGGGTGCATCTTCACGCCGGAGTCGCTCTACGCCACGGTCAACGACCTGGCCGGCCCCAACGGCGTCGAGGTGACTCGCGGCTTCATCGGCAACATGGTGACCAAGACGGCCTCGGAAGAGGTCAAGAACTGGATCATCGAGCGCAACCTGCGCATGCCGCGCCAGCACGCGGCGACGCTGCTCTACGACCACAGCACGACCGATTGGCGCGACACGATCCCGCGCCTCGACAGGCCCTCGCTGGTGGTCGGCGGCCGGGTCAGCGTGGTGCCGTGGAAGTCGCAGGTGTGGATCAACCAGAATGTCGCCGGCTCGCGCCTCGAGATCTTCGAGGAGAACGAGGGCGGCAATCACTTCATGTTCATCGAGGCCTACCAGAAGTTCAACGACATCCTCGCCGACTTCATAGCCTGAGCCACGCGGACGAACGGGGCGCGCGATCGCCCGGCGGCGACATCGATCGCCGGGTGGCCGCGCGCCCTGGATCGAAGCCGGGGCGCGCCGGAGCTCCTCTACGACGACGTGAGCTGATCGGAGGCCGCGCGCGCGAGCGTGCCCTGGCCCGTGCCGTAGAGCGCGCGCGCGCGGCCGTCGAACGCCGCGACCAAGCGCCGGACGGCCTCGTGGAACAGGAGGCCGATCAGCTTGTTGAGCAAGCGCGAGCGGAACTCGAAGTCGATGTGGAAGTCGACCTCGCAGCCGCCCTCGCCCAAGTCGGTGAAGTGCCACAGGTTGTTGAGGCGGCGGAACGGGCCCGAGGTCTCGCGCGCGACGATGCGGTGCGGGCGCTCGAGCAGGACCCGCGAGGCGAAGCGCTCGCGGACCATCTTGAAGCCGATCACGAGATCCGCCTCGAACGAGTCCGCCTCGCGCCTGGTGATGCGCGCAGACAGGCACCAGGGCAGGAACTCCGGGTAGCGGTCGACCGCGGCGACGATGTCGAACACCTGCGCCGCGGTATAGGGCAGCCTGCGCCGTTCGTGGTGGACGGGCATGATCAGCCGCGGACGGCGGCCGCCCGGCGCGCTCTGCGCAGCTTCTGGAAGTCGTCGTCGGCGAGGTACGACGAGCGCGTCAAGGGCGAGGCCGAGACCATCAGGAAGCCCTTGGCGGTGGCCGCGCGCGCAAGCCCCGTGAACTCCTCCGGGGTGACGAAGCGGATCACCGGGTGGTGGCCGGGCGTGGGCTGCAGGTACTGACCGACGGTGAGGAAGTCGATGTCGCGCGCGCGCATGTCGTCCATCACGGCGAGCACCTCGTCCTCGGTCTCGCCGAGGCCGACCATCAGGCCGGACTTGGTGAAAATTGCGGGGTCGAGCTCGCGCACGCGGCCCAGCAGCCACAGCGACTGCTCATAGCGCGCGCCCGGGCGCACCGTCTTGTACAGGCGCGGCACGGTCTCGAGGTTATGGTTGTAGACGTCGGGACGCGCCGCCACCACCGCTTCCACCGCGCCCGGCTTGCGCAGGAAATCGGGCGTCAGCACCTCGATGGTGGTGCCTGGCGAGGTCGCGCGGATGCGCTCGATGCAGCGCACGAACTGGCCGGCGCCGCCGTCGTCGAGGTCGTCGCGGTCGACCGAGGTGATCACCACGTGGCCCAGGCCGAGCTCCGCCACCGCCGCGGCGAGATGGTCGGGCTCGTGCGGGTCGAGCCGGTCGGGCCGGCCGCTGGCGACGTTGCAGAACGCGCATTTGCGCGTGCACACGCTGCCCAGGATCATCACCGTCGCATGGCCGCGCGCCCAGCACTGGCCGATGTTGGGGCATGCCGCCTCCTCGCACACGGTATTGAGCGACAGCGCGCGCATCAGCTTGCGGGTGGCGTGATAGCCCGGCGAGGTCGGCGCCTTGACCCGGATCCATTCCGGCTTGCGCGGACGCGCGCCGGGCGCGGTGGCGTGGAGCTGCGCGGTACCGGTCATGGATTAGATGTGGATGACCCGGCCATAGGCGTCAAGCACCGCCTCGTGCATGGTCTCGGACAGCGTCGGGTGCGGGAAGATCGAATGGATCAGGTCGAGCTCGGTGCCTTCCATGGTCTTGGCGACCGTAAATCCTTGGATCAGCTCG
>DASWHU010000025.1:0-1785 GCA_036398035.1 Alphaproteobacteria bacterium
TGGATCACCTCGTCGCGCCGATCCTGGCAGAAGTCGATGTCGAAGTCGGGCATCGAGATGCGCGCCGGGTTGAGGAAGCGCTCGAACAGGAGTCCGAAGCGCAGCGGGTCGAGGTCGGTGATCTTGAGCGCCCAGGCGGCGACCGAGCCCGCGCCCGAGCCGCGTCCGGGGCCGACCGGGATTCCTTGCGCCTTGGCCCATTGGATGAAGTCGGCGACGATCAGGAAGTAGCCGGCGAACCCCATCTCGCTGATCACGCCGAGCTCGTAGGCGAGCCGCTCGCGATAGGGCTTGGCCGCGGCGGCGCGTGCGGTCTCGTCCGTGCCGGGGCGCAGCACGTGCCTGGCGAGCCTGTCCTCCAGCCCGGCCTCGGCGATTTCGCGCAGCGCCTCGGCCTCGCTCTGCCCGGGCGCCACCTTGGGCGAGGCCGGCAGCAGCGGCGGGCGCGCCGCGACCATGAATGCGCAGCGCCTGGCCACCGCGAGCGTGTTGTCGACCGCCTCGGGCAAATCCGCGAACAGCGCCCGCATCGCCGGCGCGGACTTGAAGGAGTGCTCGGGCGTCACCCGCGGGCGCTCGGCCTGCGACAGGTAGGTGCTGTTGGCAATGCACAGCAGCGCATCGTGCGCCTCGTGCATCTCGGGGCCGGTGAAGAACGCCTCGTTGGTCGCCACCAGCGGCAGGTCGTGGCTGTGCGCAAGCGCGATCAGATGCGGCTCGATGCGCCGCTCGAGGTCGCTGCCGTGGCGCTGCAGCTCGACATAGAGCCGGTCCGGAAACAGGCACTTGAGCCGCTCGATCAGGCTTTCGGCGGCGTCGACCTGGCCCTCGGCAAGCAGCCGCCCGACGCCGCCCTGCGCGCCGCCGGTGAGCGCGAGCAGGCCGTCGCTCAAGCCGTCGAGGTCGTCGAGGACGAGCCTGGGCGCGCCGCCGTCGCTTTCGAGATAGGCCTTGCTGACCAGCTTGAGCAGGTTGCCGTAGCCGGCCTGGTCCTGGACCAGCACCACCAGGTGATCGGCGGCGCCGCGCTCGGGCCTCGGGGCGGCCTCGCGCCCGCCGCCCAGCGCCAGCTGGCAGCCGATGATCGGCTGGATGCCGGCGTCGGCGCAGGCGAGCGAGAACTCGAGCGCGCCGAACAGGTTGCCGGAATCCGTGATCGCCACCGCCGGCATCGCCTGGCTGCGGCACAGCTCGACCAGCTCGCCGATGCGGATCGCGCCTTCCGACAGCGAATAGGCGGTGTGGACGCGAAGATGGACGAAGTCTGCGTGGGGCATGGCGCTCAGGTCTGGTGACGCGCAAACATGGCACGGGGCGGGCGCCGTGTCAGCCGATGGACGCGGCCCCCCACCTCGCCTAAAGTCGCGGCCGGACGCCCGCGCGGAGAGGCCTCATGGCCGCCGAATCATCGACCGCGACCGTGACCAGCGAGGATGCGCTGCGCGCCCTCTACGACCCGCCGCTCGAGCGCGCGGTGCGGAAGCAGCTCAGCCGTCTCGACGATTACTGCAAGCGCTTCATCGCGCTGTCGCCGTTCGTGTGCCTGGCCACCGCCGACGCCGACGGCCGGATCGACGTGAGCCCGCGCGGCGACGCCCCCGGATTCGTCGAGGTGGTCGACGACCGCACCCTCTTGATCCCCGACCGGCGCGGCAACAACCGCCTCGATTCGCTCGCCAACATCATCGCCAACCCGCAGGTCGGCCTGCTGTTCATGGTGCCGGGGATCGACGAGACGGTGCGGGTCAACGGCCGCGCCGCGATCGTCCGCGACCCGGACATGCT
>DASWHU010000026.1:0-6656 GCA_036398035.1 Alphaproteobacteria bacterium
CTGGGCTCGATGCCGCGCGCGCGCAGCAGCTCCAGGGTCCGGCGCGAGGTGCTGCAGCGCGGGTTGTGGTAGATGGTCACGGCCATGGCTCGTCCTCTCGTGTCGTGCGCGCCGGCCACTTGGTCGCGGCGACGGTGACCCCGTCCCCGTCCGCTCCCGGCGAGCGGGCGCGGACGCCGGCAATGCGACCCGACAGCATGTCGTAGAAACGCGCGATCGGCCAGCCGCAAGCACGCTCGCCATACAACCTTAGGATGTGCTCGCGGTCGGTCCAGCGCCGGGCGCGATAGGCGGCGAGGGCGGCGGCACGGCATCCGGCGCAGGCACGGACCTGTTCGCGCTCCTCGGCGGCGTGGTCGAGGCACAGGCGGCGTCCGCCAGCATTTCCGTGATCACGGGCACCCGCGCAATGGCCGCCGGTGTAGCGGGCCGTGGCATCGATTGCCGCAGCAATCAATCGGATGAACGAGTCGAGCAGGTCGTGCTGCCCTTGCGGCTGCATCTGGTCGTCGATCGCCACCCCCGCCGGTCCGACTCATTGCGGCCGATCACCGGCACGGCGGCGACGCGCTCGCTCACCTGCCACCTCCTCGCCGGGGCGCGCGGCCCGGCCTCGCGGTCCGCGCGCGCCGCCCGCAGCCGGACTTCGCGTCCTCCGCAACGACGCAGCCGAGGGCCCTTGTCAGCCAGATCTCGCGTCGGCGCGGGCCGGCATGGACAGGGAGGGGAATATATTGCAGGTTCGGGGCGAGCAAAGCGCGGGCCGCCGGCCCGCGCCGGCACGCGAAGGGACCCCTCGATGACCACGGAACAGGCGCGCACCGGCGCGGGCAGGGGCGGCTTCGGCCCGGTCCAGCGATCGTTCGGCGCGGTCAACTGGATCGGCCTGTGGACGCTCTACGTCAAGGAGGTGCGGCGCTTCCTCAAGGTGCCGGGGCAGACGCTGCTGGCGCCGTGCGCGACCACGCTGCTGTACCTCGCCATCTTCGCGCTCGCCTTGGGCGGTGCCGTGCGCGAGATCCACGGCATCCCGTTCCTCGCCTTCCTCGGTCCCGGGCTGATCGCGATGGCGATCGTCCAGAACGCGTTCGCCAACACCGTCACCTCGGTGATGATCTCGAAGGTGCAGGGCAACATCGTCGACATGCTGGTGCCGCCCTTGAGCCCGGGCGAGCTCACGCTCGCCTTCGCTCTCGGCGGGCTGACGCGCGGGGTCGCGGTCGGGGTGGCGGTCGCGGTCGCGATCTTCGCCTTCGTCCCGACCGCGGTCCACGACTGGGCGGCGGTGGTCTGCTACGGCCTCGGCGCGTCGCTGATGCTGTCGCTGGTCGGCCTCGCCACCGCGGTCTGGGCCGACAAGTTCGACCAGACCGCGGCAATCACCAACTTCGTGGTCACGCCGCTCGCGTTCCTGTCCGGCACCTTCTACTCGATCGACCGGCTGCCCGAGCCGTGGCACGCGATCAGCCTGTTCAACCCGTTCTTCTATATGATCGACGGCATGCGCTACGGCTTCACCGGCCACGCCGACGGCTCGATCGCGGTCGGCGCGGCGGTGCTGGTGGCGGCCGACCTGGCGCTCTACGGGCTGTGCTACTGGATGTTCGCGACCGGCTACAAGCTCAAGGAATAGCGGCCCGCCGGGGCGCCCGCGCCCGGCCATTGACAAGGTGGGCCGGAAACCGCTACTGCCGCGCTTTCCCGACGGTGCGGACGGGCCACCGGGCGCCGTCGCGAGCGAACCGGAGAGTGCCATGTCCGCGGTCATGCCGACTTACGCACGCATCGACATCGCGTTCGAGCGGGGCGAGGGCCCCTATTTGTACGCGACCGACGGGCGGCGCTATCTCGACTTCGCCACCGGCATCGCGGTCAACACGCTCGGCCATTGCCACCCGCATCTGGTGGCGGCGCTGGGCGAGCAGGCGGCGAAGCTCTGGCATTGCTCCAACCTGTACCGCATCCCGGAGCAGGAGCGCCTGGCCGAGCGGCTGTGCGCGCACAGCTTTGCCGACAAGGTGTTCTTCTGCAACTCGGGCGCCGAGGCGATGGAGGGCGTGATCAAGATCGCGCGCCGCTACCATCACCAATCCGGACATCCCGAGCGCTGGCGGTTGATCGCGTTCGAGGGCGCCTTCCACGGCCGCACGCTCGCAACCCTCGCCGCCGGCGGCAACCAGAAGGCCTTGGCGGGCTTCGATCCGCCGGTCGAGGGCTTCGACCACGTCGCGTTCGGCAACGCCAACGAGGTGCGCGCCGCGATCACCGGGCACACCGGAGCGATCCTGGTCGAGCCGATCCAGGGCGAAGGCGGAATCCGCCCGGCGGACACCCGGTTCCTCAAGGACCTGCGTGCGATCGCCGACGAGTACGGCCTGCTGCTGCTGTTCGACGAGGTGCAGACCGGGGTGGGGCGGACAGGCAAACTGTTCGCCTACGAATGGCATGGCGTGGCGCCCGACGTGATGGGCCTGGCCAAGGGCCTGGGCGGCGGCTTCCCGGTCGGCGCGGTGCTGGCGACCGACGCCGCGGCGGCGGCGATGACGCCCGGCACCCACGGCTCGACCTTCGGCGGCAACCCGCTGGCGGTGGCGGCGGCGAACGCCGTGCTCGACGTGCTGCTGGAGGACGGGTTTCTGAAGCGCGTCGGCGCGCTCGGCAAGGCGCTCGCCAAGCGCGTCGGCGATGTCGCCGCCCGCCACGGCGACGTCATCGAGCTGGTGCGCGGCCAGGGGCTGATGCTCGGCATGCGCGTGCGCGCCACCCCGGCCGACCTGGTCGCGGCGATGCGCGAGCGGGGCGTGCTGGTGGTCGCCGCGGCCGACAACGTGGTGCGCATGCTGCCGCCGCTCAACATCGAGCAGAGTCATGTCGAGGAAGCGGCCGGCGCCCTCGAGGCGGCGTGCGCCGGGCTCGGGAAATGAATGCGCCACGTCATTTCCTCGACCTCGACGCCTTCGACCGCGACACGCTGCGCGCGATCCTCGACCGGGCGGTCGCGGCCAAGCGCGCGGCGCGCGGCGCGCGCGGCCCGGGCGCGCTCGCGGGCCGGGTGCTGGCGATGATCTTCGAGCAGCCCTCGACGCGGACCCGCACCTCGTTCGAGGTGGCGATGATTCAGCTCGGCGGCGCCGCGATCACGCTCAATGCCGGCGAGAGCCAGCTCGGCCGCGGCGAGACCATCGCCGATACCGCGCGCGTGCTGTCGCGATATGTCGATGCGATCGTGCTGCGCGCGCTGCGCCACGCGAGCCTGATCGAGCTTGCCCGCCACGCCGCGGTGCCGGTGATCAACGGGCTGACCGACCGCAGCCACCCGTGCCAGCTGATGGCCGACGTCATGACGGTGGAGGAGCGCCGCGGCGCGATCGAGGGCCAGGTGGTGGCGTGGAGCGGCGATGCCAACAACGTCGCGGCGTCGTGGGTCCACGCCGCGGTCAGGCTCGGCTTCGAGCTCAGGCTCGCCTGCCCGGCCGCGCTCGCCCCCGATCCCTCGCTCATCGCCTGGGCGAAGGGCGAGGGCGGGCGGGTGAGCGTGACCGAGTCCGCCGCCGCGGCGGTCGCCGGCGCCGATTGCGTGGTCACCGACACCTGGGTCTCGATGTACGACCGGCCGGGCGACCGGGCGGCGCTGCTCGCCCCTTACCGGGTCGACCGCGCGCTGATGGCCGCGGCCAAGCCCGACGCCCTGTTCCTGCACTGCCTGCCGGCGCATCGCGGCCAGGAGGTGACGGGCGAGGTGATCGACGGCCCGCAATCGGCGGTCTGGGACGAGGCCGAGAACCGCCTGCACGCGCAGAAGGCGGTGCTGCTGTGGTGCTTCGGCCAATGAGCGCGGACGCCAACCAACCCGGGCATCCGCTGGCGCCCGCCGACGACCTGATCCAGCCGTTCCAGGTCGGCGCGCTCGACGCCAACGGCCGGCTGGTGCGCCTCGGCGCCGCGGTCGACCGCATCTTGAGCCAGCACGACTATCCGGAGCCGGTGTCGATCCTGCTCGGCGAGGCGATGGCGATGACCGCGGCGCTCGCCGCCTCGCTCAAGTTCGAGGGCACCTTCAGCACCCAGATCCAGGGCGACGGCCCGGTCAGGCTGATGATCGCCGACGTGCGTACCGACGGCGCGATGCGCGCCTATGCCGGCTACGACGCCGAGCGGGTGGCGGCGGAGGCGCAGGCGGCGGCGCCGGGCGCGGTCGGCGACGCCGGCCTGTTCGGCGCCGGCCACATGGCCTTCACCATCGACCAGGGCGGCGACCGCGACCGCTACCAGGGCCTGGTCGAGCTCGAGGGCGCGACCTTGGCCGACTGCGCGCAGGCGTATCTGACGCGCTCCGAGCAGCTCCGCGCCGACATCTCAACCGCGGCGGTGCGCTGGCCTGAGCGCACCGGCGGCGCCAGCTGGCGCGCCGGCTGCCTCTTGGTCCAGCAGGTGCCCGCGGGCGACGGCCGCGGCGGCGACGATCTCGCGCGCGCCGCCAACTGGACCGAGACCCGGGCGCTGGTCGGGCGGCTGCGCCGCGTCGACCTCGCCGATCCGCTGGCGGTGCCGCCGGCGCTGATCGCGCCCTTGTTTCCGGGCCGCGACATCCGGCTGTTCGATCCGCGCCCGCTGCGCTTCGAGTGCCGCTGCACGGCGGCGCGCGCCGCGCGCGTGTTGCAGGTGCTTGGGCCCGAGGAGCGCGCCGAGCTGATGATCGACGGCCGCATCGAGGTCACCTGCGACTACTGCAACACGCGCTACCTGTTCGACCCCGACGGCAAGCTGATCGCTGACGCCTGAGGCCGGAGTTTCCGCTCGCAGGATCACTTGCCGTCATCGCATCGGGGCAGCTCGCGAGTCGGCAACGGGCGGTATAGTTTCGCTTTCGGTCTATGCCCGATCGAGTTATCGTTTGGGTTGCTTGGAAGGGGTTGTCCGGCAAGTCTCAGCCTACGCCGGCGGAGGGGGGGACATGCCACGCCTGGCTGCTGTTCCGTGGCGCTCTGCGCTGCCTGTACTCCTGATCTTGCTGATTTTATCGGGCTGCACCGGGCGTACCGCGCGCCAGGCAAGCCCGGTGCTACCCGAGACGCTGCCGGCCGTGGGGTCGGAGCTGCGGCCGCAGATGGTGGCGGTCCGGCGGCCGGTGCAGTGTGTGGCCTACGCCCGGGCGCTGAGCGGCCTGCCGATACGTGGCGATGCCTGGACTTGGTGGCCGGCGGCAGACGGCCGCTATCTGCGCAATCGGACGCCTCGGCCGGGCGCCTTGTTGGTCCTGGAGCGGACCCGCCGCCTACGGCACGGCCATCTGGCCATGGTCACCCATGTGCTGGGGCCGCGGCAAATTCTCGTCGATCACGCCAACTGGCTGAACCAAGGCCGAATCCATCGGCACACGCCGGTGGTGGATGTGTCGCCGGGGAACGACTGGTCGCTGGTGCGGGTCTGGTATATCCCCGGCAACCGCCTGGGCAGCAACAGCTATCCCGCTTACGGGTTCGTTCACCCCGAGGCGTTGACCGCCGCGGCACCCTCTCCGGCGAGGCGCAACGCCTCGTTTCCACCTGCCCGGAAATCGTAGCCGAGGGACCGGTTCGCGCCGGCGGGCGCGCTGGACGCGCGCCGACGACATCTCGACATGATCGCGCGATCTTGTGGCGTTGATCCGGAGCAAGGCGTTTTCCCCCCGCGTGCCCGCAGTCTATACTGCGTCCGATGACGCCCTTGCGCCTGCCCATTGCCGTCGTCCTTGTCGCGCTCGCCGCGGCGTGCGCGCCGCCGCCCGCCGAGCCGCGCTTCCCCGAGGTCACCTTCCGCGACCAGGCGCCGTTCCGCTTCGATGCCGCGACCGTCGAGGTGGTCGAGGCGTTCCAGCCGCCGCTCAAGGTCCCCCATGTCGAGCACGAGGTGCCGGTGCCGCCGGCGGCGATGCTCAAGCGCTGGGTCGCCGACCGCGTGGTCGCCGCGGGCGCCGAGGGGCGGGTGCGCGCGACCATCGTCGATGCCAGCATCGTCGAGACGCCGCTCGCCACCAACCAGACCATCGCCGCCGGCCTGACCACCGAGCAGGCGGTGCGGTTCGACGCCCGGGTCGAGCTCGAGCTCGAATATCTGGATGCGCGCGGCGTGCCCAAGGGCGCGGTACGCGGCGAGGCGCGGCGCTCGCGCACGGTGCCCGAGGACGCGACCTTGCGCGAGCGCGACGAGGGCCTGTTCCAGATGACCGAGGACCTGGTCAACGACCTCGACCGCGTGCTCTCGGCCAACATCCCGCGCTATCTCGGCACCCACCTGGTGCAGTGAGCGTGCCGCGGAAGGCCGGCCTGTGCGTGCTCGCCGCCGTCACATTGGCGGCGTGCGCGCCGCTGCCGCCCGAGCTGCAATTTCCCGAGATCAGCTTCGCCGACCGGGCGCCGTTCCGCTTCGACGCCGCGGCGGTGGAGGTGGTCGAGGCCTATCGCCCGCCGCTCGAATCGCCCCATGTCGAGCACGAGGCGCCGGTCGCACCCGGCACCGCGCTCAGGCACTGGGTCGACCAGCGCGTCGCCGCCGCCGGCTCGCGTGGGCGGGTGCGGGTGACGATCGAGGACGCAAGCATCGTCGAGACGCCGCTCGCCACCAACCGGGACCTCGAGGCGAGCCTGACCACCGAGCGCGCGGCGCGCTTCGAGGGC
>DASWHU010000027.1:0-6652 GCA_036398035.1 Alphaproteobacteria bacterium
GGCGCGAGGGCGTCGCGCAGCGCGTCGCGGTTGATCACCCGGTCGGCGTTGGTGCGGAAGCGCGCGTCCTCGGCGAGTGCGGGCGCGCCGAGCGCGGCCGTGAAGCGCGCGAACTGGCGGTCGTTGCCGATCGCCGCGAACACCGGCGCGGTGCGGGTCGCGAACAAATCGTAGGGCGAGATGTTGGGGTGCGCGTTGCCGGTGCGCCGCGGCCGCTCGCCGCTCATCAGGTAGTTGGCGGCGTGCGGGTGAAGGAGGCTCACCGAGCAGTCGAGCAGCGACACCTCGACCTTCTGGCCCTGTCCTGAGCGCGTGCGCTCGGCCAAGGCCATTAAGATCGCGATCGCCGCGTACAGCCCGGTGGCGAGGTCGCTGATCGGCACGCCGATGCGGAACGGCGCGCCGTCGGCGGCGCCGTTGATGCTGACCAGCCCGCTCATCACCTGGGCGACGGCATCGAACCCGGGCATCCCAGCCATCGGCCCGGTCGCACCGAAGCCGGTGATCTCAGCGTAGACCAGGCGCGGGAAGCGCGCTTTCAGCTCTTGCTCGTAGCCGAGCCCCCAGCGCTCCATCTGCCCGGCCTTGAAGTTCTCGACCAGCACGTCGGCGCCGTCCAAGAGGCGCAGCAGCACCGCCTTGCCCTCGGCCCGGGCGAGGTCGAGCGCCAGGCTCTCCTTGTTGCGGTTCACCCCTGCAAAGTAGGCGCTCTGGCCGCCCTCGAACGGCGGCCCCCAGGCGCGGGTGTCGTCGCCGCTCGGCGGCTCGACCTTGATCACCTCGGCGCCGTGGTCGCCGAGCATCTGGGTGCAGAACGGGCCGGCGAGGATGCGCGTGAGGTCGATCACCTTGAGGCCGGCGAGCGCGCCATATGCGCGCATCTGGGCTGGTTGGGTCATGGCGGCGCGCAGTCTGGCGTCTGCGGCGGCCGCTGTCAGCCCGCCGGTGTGACAAATTTATTCGGAATCGCTTGCGCCGCGCCCTTGGTGGCATAGTGGCGCGGTGAACAGGCAGGTCCCGCCGGCCCCGCACCGTCATCAATCGGAGGCTGTGGCGGCGGCGCAGCGCGAGCCGCGCGGCGCGCGCCGGGGCATCGCCGTGGTCGGCGCCGACGGCAGGCTGATCGACTGCGATGCGGCGTTCCTCGCCGCCCTCGGCCGCGACCAAATCGCGCCGGGCGTGGCGCTGGCCGACCTGGTGCCGGAGCTTGCCGGCGCCGATTTCGGCCATCGCGGCTCGCTCGCCTGCGCGGGCGGCGACGGCCGGCCGGCGGTGGCGGTCGACGTGCGCCCGCTCGACGGCGGCGCCGCGGTGCTGTTCGTCGCGCCGAGCGCGGGCCCGCCGGTCGCCGGCGTCGGCCCGACGCCGGAGCGGGCCGCGTTCCTGGGCATGGTCGCGCGCTCGCTCGCCGGCGCCCACGCCGAGCCCGCCGGCGGGGTCGCGCTGATGATCGTCGCGGTCGAGGGCGGGCTCGGGCTTAGGCTGCGCGCCGAGACCGCCGGCGATCCGGTGATCGCTGCCTGCGCCGAGCGTCTCAGGCGCGCGCTCGGGCCCGGGCGCACGGTCGCCGCGCTCGGCGGCGCCGAGCTTGCGGTGCTGTTCGAGCCGGGCGCGGGCGAGAGCGCGCCCGAGGCCCTGGCACAGGCGGTGATCGGGGCGTGTGCCGCGCCGTTCACCATCGACGGCGCCGAGGTTCATCTGGCGGCGCGGGTGGGCGTCGCGGTCGCCGCCGCCGGCGAGGCGAGCGCGGCGACGCTGATGCAGCACGCCGACGCCGCGCTCGGCGCCGCCCGCATCGAGGCCCGCCCGGCGTTTCGCATCTTCGACCGCGCGCTCGGCGAGCGCCTGCGCGAGCAGGTCGCGCTCAGGACCGAGATCCGCCGCGCCATCGCGCGCGGCGAGTTCGAGCTGTTCTACCAGCCGGTGGTCGCGCTCGACTCGGGCCGCCTCGCCGGCTTCGAGGCGCTGGTCTACTGGCGCCATCCCGAGCGCGGGTTGATCGGCCCCGACCGGTTCATCGCCGCCGCCGAGGCCGCCGGGCTGATCGTGCCGCTCGGCAACTGGACGCTGCAGGCCGCGTGCCGCCAGCTCGCGCTTTGGCGCAAGGCCGGGCTCGCCGGCATCGAGGCGGTGACTATCGGGGTCAACGTGTCGGGCGGCCAGTTCGCCACCCACGAGCTGATCGACCACGCGCGCGCCGCGCTCCGCGCCACCGGCGCGCCGGCGCAGGCGATCACGCTCGAGATCACCGAGACCCTGCTGCTCGAAGATCCTGACTTCGCGGCCGAGGCGCTCGCCGACCTGAAGGCGCTCGACTTCCGCCTGGCGATGGACGATTTCGGTTCCGGCCACTCGGCGCTCGGTTACTTGCTGCGCTACCCGTTCGACACGTTGAAGGTCGACCGCGAGTTCGTGCGCGGGCTCGACCGCGACCCGCAGCGGCGCGCGGTGGTGCGCGTGTTGGCGCTGCTCGCCGATGCGCTCGGCATGACCATCGTCGCCGAGGGGGTCGAGACCGGTGCCGAGCTGGACGCGCTGCGCGCGCTTGGCTACGACTACGGCCAGGGCTTTTATTTCGCCCGCCCGCTCGATGCCGCGGCCGCCGAGCGGCTGATCGCCGAGCGGCCGACCTGGTAGGCCGGCGCGGGCGAACGGAGGAGGGAGCGGTGGCGAGGGAGCTTCTGTTCGGCATCCAGACCAACGGCATCAAGCACAGCCACGCCGATCCGATGCCCGACATCGACACCCGCTTCCGCATGGTCAAGGAGGCGGGCGTGTTCGACTATGTCGACAAGACCCCGGCGCCGGACGAGGTCGAGCAGTTCCTGCGCGCCCGCGACAGGTACGGCGTTCCGGTCCGCGCCGGCGGCTGGTTCTACACGCTCGGGCGCGACGAGGCGCTGTTCGAGCACAATCTCGCGGTCGCGCGCGAGCTCGGCTCGCTGGTCCACAACACCCAGATCATGGCCAACCACGCCGCGGGCCGCCCGGTGACCGACGCCGAGGTGGTCGACGCTTACCTGCGCTTCTCCGACCTTGGCGACGAGGTCGGCGTGACGCCCTGCTTCGAGGTCCACGTCAACATGTGGTCCGAGGACTTCCGCAGGGTCGAGACGGTCGCGCGCGCGGTCGAGGCGCGGGGCGCACCCTTCAACATGACCCTCGACCATAGCCACGTCATCTTCAAGATCGACAACCCGGAAGAGCAGGACATCGGCGGCATCCGCGCCGACGTCGAAGCGGGCAGGCTGGTGCTCGACCCGTTCGCGCCCGGCAATGTCTGCGCGCTGTGGATCGAGGCGGGCTGGGTGCGCCACTGCCATGCGCGCGCGGCGATCCCCAACAACCCGAAGAACGTCGATGCGCGCGACGCACAGGGCCGGCCCGGGCGCGGCATTCAGTACCCGTTCCGGAAGCCATGGTCCGGCGAGTACCACGCCGACTGGGACGAGGCGGCGCTCGAGCCGTGGAAGGAGGTGGTGCGCGCGCTGATGCGCCACCACGCCGGCGATGCAAACGGCAAGCTCGGCCAGATTTCGACCGAGTTCATCCCCAACCTCGATTACGGCGAGGGCTGCAAGTACTCGCTGTTCGAGCAGGGCATCGCCTGCGCCAAGTGGCTGCGCGCGACCTGGGCCGAAATTAGCGCCGAGGCTTAAGCGCCGCGGCTTAGGCGCCGAGGCGCCGCAGCGTGCCGTCGGCGGCGGTGATGTGCACCTCGATGCCGGGCAGGGCGGCGGCGACGCGCAGGGCGACTGCATCGGGCGCGACGTAGAGCGCGGTCGACAGCGCATCCGCAACCGTCGCCCGGTCGGCGATGACGGTGAGCGAGGCGTGGTGGTTGGCGCTCAATCCGGTGCGCGGGTCGAACAGGTGGTGGAAGCGGCCGTCGGCGCTGAACCGGGTGCCGTAGCCGCCCGAGGTGGCGAGCGCGCGGTCGATCAGGTCGATGGTCGCCGCGATCTGGGTCGAATCGAACGGGTCGGCGAGCCCGACCCGCCACGCCCGCCCGTCGGGATGGGCGCCGAGCGCGCGGTACTCGCCCAGATTGACCAGCACCTGGGCGATGCCGTGCGCGCGCAACAGCTCGGTGACGCGGTCGGTGATGTAGCCCTGGGCGATGCCGTTCAAGGTCGCCGCCATGCCGGCGCGGCGGAACGCGATGCGCGCCGGCGCGACCTCGAGGTCGCCGAAGCCGACCCGCGCCAAGGCCTGGTCAATCGCTTCGGGCGCGGGCCCGGCGCGGTCCTCTGGCTGGCGCCGGAAGTGCTCGGCGTAGAGCCGCCACAGCGGCTGCACGGTGACATCGAACGCGCCGTCGGTGAGCCGGGCGAAGCGCTCCGCCTCGCCCATCAGCCGGACCATGTCGGCGTCGGGCCCGGCGAGCGCGCCGTCGCGGTTGAGGCGGGAGAGCGCGCTGTCCGCGCGCTGCAGGCTGAACTGCGCCTCGAGGCGCTCGATCTCGCCCGCACAGGCCTCGAACAGCCGCTCGGCCTCGGGCCCGTCGGGGTGGGCGAGCACGATCCGCGCCGGCGCGCCGAGCGCCACCCCGCGCCAGGTCCACAGCGGGCCCGCGCGCGCGCCGCGGCCCTGCAACAGCGCCGGCGCCAGCACGATGCCCGCGGCCGCGCCGACGATGGTCAGCGCGCGCCGGCGCGAGACGCGGGGACGTTCAGTCGTCATGTCGGGCCGGGCCTTTGCCTCGGTTCGGGTCTCGGTTCGTGTCAGGTAGCCTATCATCCAGATTGCGCGCGCCGCGTCCAGCCGCGCAACGCCAGCCCTCGGATGCTACCTTGCCCCGGGGCGGCGCCCGGCGGCGCGGCCAGGGACAGGATGTCGGCGAGGCGCCATGACCGCGGACGTTGCGACAGCCGAGGCCGGGCGCCATCTCGGCGCGCGCGAGCTGCTGGCGTTCTTCGGCATGACCTTGGGCATGTTCCTGGCGGTGCTCAACATCCAGATCGTCGGCAGCTCGTTCGCCGAGATCCAGGCCGGGCTTGCGGCCGGGCCCGAGGAGATCAGCTGGGTGCTGACCGCGGCGCTGATCGCCGAGGTGATCATGATCCCGCTGTCGGGATGGCTGTCGCGGCTGCTGTCGACGCGGGTGCTGTTCACCCTGTCCGCGCTCGGCTTCAGCGCCGCCAGCATCGCCTGCGCCAGCGCCTGGAACATCGAGTCGATGATCGTGTTCCGCGCCGCCCAGGGGTTCAGCGGCGGCGCCATGGCGCCGATGGTGTTCGCCACCGTGTTCTCGGCGTTTCCGGTGCGCTACCAGACCCACCTGATCGCGATCGTCTCGATGCTCGGCACCGGCGCGGTCGCGCTCGGGCCGAGCCTCGGCGGCTGGATCAGCGAGTACCTGTCGTGGCCGTGGCTGTTCCTGTTCAACGTGCCGTTCGGGCTGCTCGCGGCGCTGCTGGTCTCGACCCTGGTCGACTACGACCGTCCCGACTGGCGGCTGGCGCGCCGCATCGACTTCGCCGGCATCGCGCTGCTGGCGGTGTTCTTCCTGTGCCTGCTGACCGTGCTCGAGGAGGGCCGGCGCGAGGACTGGCTCGAGTCCTCGAAGATCGCCACACTCGCCGCGGTCACCGCGGTTGCCGGCGTGCTGCTGTTGTGGCGCGAGCTCAGCTGCGCCCATCCGGTGGTCGACCTCGGCGTGTTCGCCAACCGCAACTTCGCCATCGCCGCGTTCTACATCATGGTGTTCGGCGCCGGCCTGTTCGTGCCGCTCTATTTCCTGCCGCTGTTCCTCGCCCGCATCATCGGCCTCGATACCTGGCAGATCGGCACCTGGGTGTTCGTGCTCGGCCTGGCGATGATGATCGCCGGTTTCCTGGCGCCGACCCTCTTGCGCGTGTTCCGCCGGCGCGTGGTCGCGGCCGCCGGCTTCGCGCTGCTCGCCCTCGGCACCTGGCTGCAAGGCCGGCTGTCGGCGGATACCGACTTCATGTCGCTCTTGTGGCCGCAGATCATCCGCGGCTTCGCTACCCAGCTCTGCTTCCTGTCGATGGTCGGGCTCGCCATCGGCCTGTTGCCGGTCCACCAGGTCAAGAACGGCACCGCGCTGTTCCAGCTGACCATGCGGCTCGGCGCGGCGGTGGCGGTGGCGATCGCCAACAGCTATCTGGTGGTCCGCGCCGGCGTCCATTACCACGATTTGCGCGAACGGCTGCCGGCCGGCCACCCATACGCCGGCGACGTGCTCGGGGTATTGGAGGGCGTGCTCGGCCCCAACCTCGGCGGCGCGCCGGCGACCGACGTTGCCGGCGTCCAGATGCTGGTCCGGATGATGGAGCAGGAAGCCATGATCCGGGCGTTCAACGAGATCACGCTGGTGATTGCGCTCGGTGTCGCCGCCTCGCTGGCGTTCATGCCGCTGGTGCGCAGCGTGCGCACGCGCTGAGCGCCTCAGGCCTCGGCCTTAAGGGTCAGGCCGCGCGGCACCACCAGGCGCTCGGCAAGCTCGAACGCGCCCTGGACGGCGAGCGCGAGCAGCGCCGCCGGCACCGCGCCCTCGAGGATCAGGCCGGTGTCGTCGAGGCGGATGCCGGTCAGGATCGGCTGGCCGTAGCCGCCGGCGCCGATCAGCGCGCCGAGGGTGGCGGTGCCGACATTGATCACCGCCGAGGTCTTGATTCCGGCCAGGATC
>DASWHU010000028.1:0-1695 GCA_036398035.1 Alphaproteobacteria bacterium
GTCGGGCTCGGTACCGGCGACCAGCGCGTCGACCACGTCGATGATCGCGCCGCCGTCGCCGCCCATCTTGCCCGCCTCCATCGGCCCGCCGGAGACGAAGATCGTCGGCAGGTTGAGCCTGAGCGCGGCCATCAGCATGCCCGGCGTGATCTTGTCGCAGTTCGAGATGCACACCAGCGCATCCGCGCAGTGGGCGTTGACCATGTACTCGACCGCGTCCGCGATCAGCTCGCGCGAGGGCAGGCTGTAGAGCATGCCGTCATGGCCCATGGCGATGCCGTCGTCGACCGCGATGGTGTTGAACTCCTTGGCCACCGCGCCCGCCTTCTTGACCTCGCGCGCGACCAGCTGGCCGAGGTCCTTGAGGTGGACGTGGCCGGGCACGAACTGGGTGAACGAGTTGGCGACCGCGACGATCGGCTTGTCGAGATCGCCCTCGGCGGTGCCGGTGGCGCGCCACAGCGCGCGCGCCGCGGCCTGGGCGGCACCCTGGGTGGTGCGATGCGAACGATAGGCGGGCACGGTGCTCTCCTCAGGTAACGGTCGGCGCCCCTGTCTCGTACCGGCAGCCGAAAAAATCAAGGGCGGCGCGGCGCGGCGCTCCAACCAAAAAGGCCGCCCGGTGGGGGCGGCCTTCCGGACTTGGAGACTTGCGCCGCGCTCAGGACGGCGTGACCTCGATGCCGCGGCTGTTGAGCAGCTCGACCAGCTCGCCCGACTCGTACATCTCGCGCACGATGTCGGCGCCGCCCACGAACTCGTTCTTGACGTAGAGCTGCGGGATCGTCGGCCAGTTGCTGTAGGCCTTGATGCCCTCGCGGATGTCGGGCTCGGACAGCACGTCGATGCTCTTGAACTTGACCCCCACGTGGCTCAGCACCTGGACCACCAGCGCCGAGAAGCCGCACTGGGGAAAGATCGGCGTGCCTTTCATGAACAGCACCACCGGATGGGACGAGAGCTCCTTCTCGATCCGCTCGTTCAGCGCGCTGGTGTGTGTCGTCGTCATCGCGGTGTCTCCTGGCTGGATTGGTAGCCGCCGGCGCCGGGCTCACGCGTCCTCGGGCACGGCGGTCTGCAGCGCCAGCGCGTGCAGCGCGCCGCCGACGTTGCCCTTGAGCGCATCATAGACCATCTGGTGCTGCTGGACGCGGGTCTTGCCCTTGAACGCCGGCGAGCTGACGAACGCCGCGTAGTGGTCGCCGTCGCCGCGCAGGTCCTCGATGGTGACGTCGGCGTCGGGCAGCGCGGCGCGGATCAGCCGCTCGATCTCGCTCGCGTTCATCGCCATCAAGTCGGCTCCTCGGCGGCCTTCGGCCTCACGCCCGGGCCATGTAGGCGGGCAGCCACGATGCGTGCAGCGACCGCAATTCGCCCACCGATATGGCATCCGCGCCAGAGCGTGTCAATGCGACCCCGCCGGTGGTGCCGACCCGTTGGGCGGGCACGCCGGCGGCCTCGGCCTCGGCCAGGACCGCGCCGGTTTCCGCCGCCTCGACCGCCAGCAGGTAGCGCGCCTGGTCCTCGCCGAACAGCCAGGCGTCGTCCTCGGGCCCGGCCAGGTCGGCGCCGACTCCGCCCGCGATCGCCATCTCGGCGAGCGCCACGTAGAGCCCGCCGTCCGACAGGTCGTGGCAGCAGGAAACCCGCCCGGCCGCGATCAGCGCGCGCACGAAGTCGCCGTTGCGCCGCTCG
>DASWHU010000029.1:0-5085 GCA_036398035.1 Alphaproteobacteria bacterium
CTGTTCGCCAACGTGGTCGCGGTCGAGCACATCAAGGCGGCCTAGAGCGCGATGATATTAAGTCGGATCCCTGAGCCTGTTTTGGTCGTCACCCCGGACTCCGCGAAGCGGATATCCGGGGTCCATACGCCTTTGCCACGCGCTCGACCACCCGTGCAAGCGGCGGGATGGACCCCGGCTCGCGGCGCCGCGCGCCTTGGCCGGCGTGACGGGTGATGGATCACCATGTTTCAAATCATCAGGCTCTAGGCGTGTCCGCGCGCAGGGGGAGGCAATGAGGTCATCGCGCAGGGTCGTCGCCTGGTCGGCGGTCGTGATCGCGGCGCTGCTGTTCATCGCGCTCAACGTGCTCAGCCAGACCCTGTTGCGCAGCGCCCGCCTGGACCTTACCGAGGGCCGGCTGTACACGCTCTCGGACGCGACCCGCGCGGTGCTGTCCGGCCTCGGCGAGCCGATCACGGTGCGGTTTTTCTTCAGCGAGTCGCTGGCCGCGGACCTGCCGACCATCAGCCAGTACGCGCGCAGGGTCCAGGAGTTGCTCGAGACCTATGCCGACGAGTCCGCGGGCAAGATCACGCTTCAGGTGATCGAGCCCGAGCCGTTCTCGGAGGCCGAGGACGAGGCGGTGGCGTTCGGGCTTCAGGGCGTGCCGGTGAGCAACGCCGGCGACCGCGTCTACTTCGGCATGGCGGCGACCAACACCACCGACGACCAGGAAATCATCCCGTTCTTCCAGGACCAGCGCGAGGCGTTCCTCGAGTACGACCTGACGCGCGCGTTCTACAAGCTCGCCCAACCCAAGCGCCCGGTGGTCGGCCTGATCAGCACCCTTCCCCTGGCCGGCGGCTTCGACCCCGCACAAGGCTTCAGCCAGCCCTGGGTGGTGGCCCAGCAGATCCAGCAGCTGTTCGAGCTCAAGGACCTCAGCATCAACGTCGCCGCGGTGCCCGACGACGTCGGCGTGCTGATGGTGGTCCACCCCAAGGACCTGCCCGAGGGGACCCGCTACGCCATCGACCAGTACGTGCTCAAGGGCGGGCATGCGATGGTGTTCGTCGACCCGTTCTCCGAGGTCGCCGCCGGCCGGCCCGATCCCCAGGATCCGGTGCGGCTGCACAACTCGAGCTTGCCCGAGCTGTTCGAGGCGTGGGGGGTGAAGCTCGAGCCGGGCATGGTGGTCGGCGACCGCATGGCCGCCCGGCGCGTGCGCACCGGCCCGCGCGACCGCCCCGAGGCGGTCGACTACGTGGCCTGGCTGGCGCTCGACCAGAGCCACATGAACCAGGACGAGGTGGTGACCAGCCAGCTCGGGGTGATCAATCTCGCCACCGCCGGCGCGCTGACCCCGGTCGAGGGCGCGACCACCAGCTTCGTGCCGTTGCTCACTTCCTCGCCGGTGTCCGAGCTGATCGAGCGGCTGCAGGTGCAGTTCGTGCCCGACCCGAAGAAGATACTGGCCGAGTTCAAGCCGACCGGCGCGCAGTACGTGATGGCGGCGCGGGTCACCGGCCCGGTCAAGAGCGCCTTCCCGGACGGTGAGCCGGGCAAGGGCGATGCCGACCAGGATGCCGGCGCGGACGCGGGCGAGGTTGCGGCCGAGCCCGAGCCGGGCGGCCACCTGAGCGAGTCGGCGGGACCCGTGAACCTGATCCTGGTCGCCGATTCCGACCTGCTCGACGACCGCACCTGGGTCCAGGTCCAGGACTTCCTGGGGCGGTCGTTCGCCGTGCCGGCGGCCGACAACGGCACCATGGTGGTCAACGCGCTCGACGTGCTGGCGGGCTCGAGCGACCTGATCAGCCTGCGCAGCCGGGGCACCTCGGCGCGGCCGTTCGTGGTCGTTGAGGACCTGGAGCGGCAGGCGGAGGATCGCTTCCGCGAGACCGAGCAGACGCTTCAGCAGCGCATCACCGACACCGAGAAGAGGCTCGCCGAGCTGCAGACCGGCGCCGGCGAAGGCGCCGGCGCGGCCGGCGCCAGGGTGGTGCTGAGCCCCGAGCAGAGCCAGGCGATCGGCGAGTTCCGCGAGCAGCTGGTGGCGACCCGCAAGCAGCTTCGCGACGTCCAGCTGGCGCTGCGCCGCGACATCGAGTCGCTCGGCACCCTGCTCAAGTTCCTCAACATTGCCCTGGTGCCGCTGATCATCGGCGTGCTCGCGGTGGCCATCTCCGTGGTCCGCCGGCAGCGGCGCAAGCGGGTCATGGGCATGGCCTGAGACGCCCCGGCGCGGCGCGGCACAACCACACGAAACCGAGTCCATGAAGACCAGAAACCTGACTATCCTCGCCATCGTCACCGCCGTGGTCGTGATCATCGCCGGTGCGGCGGTGGTCTGGCGCCAGTCCGAGAGCCGGCGCACCGTGGTCGAGAGCGCGCTGTTCCCCGGCCTGATCGACCGGCTCGACGACGTCCAGGCGATCGAGATCACCGCCGGCGCCGACAGCTTCCGCATTGCGCGCGCGGGCGAGAACTGGGTGGTGCCGGCCAAGGCCGACTTCCCGGCGCGGTTCGACCTGGTGCGCAAGGCCCTGATCCAGATCGGCGAGCTGAAGACGATCGAGGCCAAGACCGCCGATCCCGAGCGGCACCCTGATCTGGGCCTCGCCGCCCCCGCCGCCGACGTCGAGGGCGCGGGCCGGCGCGTGCGCCTGCTCGGCGCCGACGATGCCGAGCTCGCCGCGCTGGTGGTCGGCCTGCGCGCGCGCGGCGCCCGCGACATGGTCTATGTGCGCCGGGCCGGCGACGACCAGGCTTGGCTCGCGCGCTCCGAGATCGACCCCGGGGCGAAGCCGATGGACTGGATCGACAGCCTGGTGGTCAAGCTGCCGTTCGAGCGCATCCGGGGCGGGGTCATCCGCCACGCCGACGGCGAGGTGGTCGAGTTCTCCAAGGACGTCCCGGACGCGACCGCGTTCGAGCTGGCCGACCTGCCGGAAGGGGCCAAGGTGGCCTCGGCGCTCGGCATCGACAGCCTGGCGCGCGCGATCGCGATGCTGCGCTTCGACGACGTCGCCGCCCGCGAAAATGCGCCGGTCACCGGCGAGCCGGCGGCGGTGGACAGCTATCGGACCTTCGACGGCATGACCGTCGAGGTCAAGGCGTGGGCCAATGCCGCGGCGGGCGAGGAGCCCGACGCCATGCCCACTTTTTGGGTGGAGATCGCGGCCAGCTACGACCCGGCCGCCGCCGCGCCGGCACCGGCGCCGGACTCCGGGGCGAGCGAACAGGACCAGGACGAGGCGGATGCCGAGGGGGAAGAGGAGGAGCCGTTCGACCCCGCGGCCGAGACCGAGCGGATGGTCGCGCGCACCGGCCGCTGGGCGTTCCAGGTGCCCGACTTCAAGGGCGAGCAGTTCACCATGCGCCGCGCCGATCTGATCGAGATGCCGACACCCGAGCCCGCCACCGCCGAGGGCGGGGGAGCCGACGAAGGCGGCGCCGCGGCGCCGCCCGAGCCGGGCGCCGGCGCGGCCGAGACACCGCTCGAAGGCGACGGCGAGCCGACGACGCGGTAGCTTCCCGCGCCCGGCGCCGGCGGCAGGTGAGCGGCGAGGGAGGGCGGGCATGACCGATCGGGCACCGATCGCGATCGATTACTTCTCGGACCTGTTGTGCATCTGGGCCTATGTCGCCCAGGCGCGCCTCGACGAGGTGCGCCGCCGGTTCGCCGAGCGCGTGCTGGTGCGCGCCCGGTTCTGCCCGATCTTCGGCGACACCGCCAGGCGGATCGGCGAGGGCTGGCGTGAGCGCGGCGGCTACGACGGGTTCAATGCCCATGTGCGCGAGGTCGCCGGGCGCTTCGACCACGTCGCGGTCCACCCGCGCCTGTGGCTCGATGTGCGGCCGGCGTCCTCGGCCGGCGCCCATCTCTACGTCAAGGCGATGCAGGTCGCCGAAGCGGGGGCGGCGCACGACGACGGCGGCGCCCCGCCGGCCTCCGACCGGCTGGCCTGGGCGTTCAGGCTCGCCTTCTTCCGCGACTGCCGCGACATCGCCCGGCTCGAGATCCAGGACGACGTCGCCCGCGGTCTCGGCCTGCCGCTCGCGGCGATCCACGATGCGATCGCCAGCGGCCAGGCGCACGCGGCGCTGGCCGACGACCTCGAGGCACGCGATGCGCTGCGTATCGAGGGCAGCCCGACCCTGGTGCTCAACGACGGCCGCCAGAAGCTGTACGGCAACGTCGGCTACCGGGTCATCGAGGCCAACATCCAGGAGCTGCTGAAGGAGCCCGACGCCGGCCAGGCAAGTTGGTGCTGAGTCATTCGCCGCCGCCGGCGACGCAAAAGAAGTGTTGCAGCGGTCGCAAGATTTTACTATTGTCCTTAGGGAAATCCCTAAGAAGGATGTGCCTGGAAAAGGCACCGACGACCATGCAAGCGCTAAGACAGAAGATTAGAAATTTTGCAGTATCCATTAGCAAGTATGCGCTTTTGCTCACTGCTATGGCCGCCAGCATCGCCGGCGGCTACATGCTACATGCCGCCGTCGAGCGGACCCGGGCCACATCCGGGCTCGACCAGGGCACCTCGGCCGTGAGCGCGGTGGTGCGGGGCTGGTTCAACGTCGACCCGATCCTCGCCGCGATCCTGGCTCCGGCCGTGATCGTCGCCGTGCTGTCGCTCGGCGCGATGTGCATCTGGGCGCGCACCGACCGGTGACGCGCGGTTCGGCGACGGGCACTGCAGAGGGGCATAAGCGCGGAGTGCGGCCATGTGGACTTACCTGCTGGCAGCGCTGCTGGGCGCGGGGATAGGACTCGCCACCGGCGACCTGATCTTCCCCACCGCTCACGCGCATCTCGGAATCGAGCTGTTCAACTACGCCAAGGCCCTCGGCGGCGGCGCGATCGGCCTCTGGGCCTGGGCACTGGCTCAGCGCCAAAGGGTGTGACCCGCGGCCACTGGCGGCTGGTGCCGGTTGCAGGATTCGAACCCGCGACCCCCTGATTACAAATCAGGTGCTCTACCAGCTGAGCTAAACCGGCCCGACCGCGGGCGGGCGGCCCGCCGCCGCATAAGCGTAAGATGGCATGATGGCACGGCGGCGAGTGGATTTTTTCCGCCGCATAGTCCGTTTGCATCA
>DASWHU010000030.1:0-16254 GCA_036398035.1 Alphaproteobacteria bacterium
GGGTCGCCGCCGCCTGAGGCGCGGCCGGCGGCTCAGCTCGACACTCAGTTCGACAGGCCGGCCGCGACCGTCGCGCGCGACTCCAGAAGCTCGACCGCGCAGGCCAGGATCGGGTCCTCGCGCTGGCCCGAGGTCGGGCACGCCTGGTCGGCGGTCAGCTTGGCGGTCCCGGTAACGTCGGCCGAATCGCTCGGCAGCGGGTTCTCGAGGTCGGCCTCGCGCCGCATCCCGGCCTCGTCGACCCCGACCACGATGTCCGGCACGATCCCGGACAGCTGGATCGAGCGCCCGGACGGCGTGAAGTAGCGCGCCGTCGTCAGCCGCACCGCGCCGCCGCCCGACACCGGGATGATGGTCTGCACCGAGCCCTTGCCGAACGAGCGCGTGCCGATCACCACCGCGCGCTGGTGGTCCTGGAGCGAGCCCGAGACGATCTCCGAGGCCGAGGCCGAGCCGCCGTTGATCAGCACCACGATCGGCAGGCCGTCGGCGATGTCGCCGCCCTCGGCCGAGAACCGGCGCACCGTGTTCCGCTCGCGCCCGCGCGTCGACACGATCTCGCCGCCCGACAGGAAGGCATCCGAGACGCCGAGCGCCTGGTCGAGCAGCCCGCCCGGGTTGTTGCGCAGGTCGATCACCAGTCCGGCCATCCGCTTGCCGAGCTCCCCGCGCAGGTCCTTGACCGCACGGCGCAGCGCTTCCTCGGCCTGCTCGTTGAACGTGGTGATGCGGACATAGCCGATGTCGCCTTCGGCGTGCGCGCGCACCGCCTGGATGCGGACGGTGTCGCGCACGATCGCCACCCGGAAGGTCTCCGTCGCGGGCGGCCGGCGCAGCTCCAGCACCACCCGCGAGCCGGCCGGGCCGCGCATCAGGTTCACCGCCTGCTCCAAGGACATGCCGAACACCGAGGTGCCGTCGACATGGGTGATCAGGTCGCCGGCCTGAAGGCCGGCCCGCTGGCCCGGGGACTCGTCGATCGGCGCCACCACCTTGACCAGGCCGTCCTCGACCGTGACCTCGATGCCGATGCCGCCGAACTCGCCGCGCGTCCTCAGCTTCATCTCGCGGTAGCGTTCCGGCGACAGGTAGCCCGAGTGCGAATCGAGCTTGGACAGCATGCGGTCGAGGCCGGCCGACATCAGGTTGTCGGCGGTGAGCTCGTCGTCCTCGTCCTCGGCGTCAGTTGCCGGCGCGTCCGCGCGCTCGCGCAGGTCCGCCTCGATCCCGACCTGGTCGAAGCCCTCGACCGCGAGGCCGATCATGTGCGGCATCGCCACCGGCTCGACATAGTCGCCGCGGGTGATGTCGAGCACCTCGGCAAACAGGTCGAGCTGGCGCTGGCGCAGGTCGGCGTCGGGGCGCGGGGCGACGTTGCGATCGAACGCCGCCGACACCTCGGCGAGCTCCGGGTAATCCTTGGCCGTCGAGTCGAAGCTGGCATGGCTGAAGCCGAGCGGCCGTGAGCTGAGCCCGTGCGAGTTGCAGCTCGCCGCGATCAGGACCACCGCGACCGCGGCCCACAGCCCGACGCTGCCGCGCAGCAGCGGCCGTGCGCCGCCCGGAGCGGGTGTGCGCGGAGCCATCAGCCGGACCGACGCTCGGCGATCGCACGCTCCAGGACCTCGGCGTCGACCGCGCCCGGGAACATGCGGTCCTCGACGATGAAGGTGGGCGTGCCGTTGATGTCGAGCTCGCGCGCGAGCGCGTGGTTGGCATCGATCTGCGCCGCGATCGCTGCGGACTCCATGTCCTGCGCCAGGCGCTCGACGTCGAGGCCCACCTCGGCTGCGATGTCCATGATCGCCCGGTCGCTGAGGGTGCCGCGCGAGGACATCAGCGCATAATGGAACTGCAGGTACTTGCCCTGGCTGACCGACGCCAGCGCCGCCCTGGAGGCGCGCTCGGACTCGGGCGTCAGGATCGGGAACTCCTTGAACACCATGCGGATGTTCGGATCGCTCTTGATCAGCGCCATGACCGTGTCGAGCGACCGCTTGCAGTAGCCGCAACGATAATCGAAGAACTCGACCACGGTGACGTCGCCGTCGGGGTTGCCGGCGACCGGCGTTGCCGGGTCGTACCGGATCTGGTCGCCGAGCGCGATCAGGTTGGTCTGGGCGCGCTCGCGCGCGGACGTCTCCTCGCGATCGCGAAGGGCGCGCACGGAATCGAGGATCACCTCGGGGTGCTCGTGGAGATAGCGCTCGATCAGCGCTTCGACCTCGGCCTGCTGGGCGTCGCTCAGCGCCTCGTCGGCGCGCGCCGGCGGCACCGCCGTCGCCCACCCCAGCGCCAGCGCCGCGACCACCACGGCGATCGCTGCCGCCGCACGCGCCGCACGGCCGCCGCCCATCACGCCTCTCGCCGATTCCAGCATGGTCAACTCACAACAATTCGATTTCGAGACAATGCCTTTGCGCTTGAGGCTCGGGCCCTGGACGGGGCATCGCGCCATCCTAATTAGGATGGTCGCAAACGAAACCGCGAACAACCTTTTTCCCTTTCCGCCGCCGAGGTGCACAGGAATGTGAGCGCGGCCGCGCGATCGCGTCGCGCTCACCGCTCGCGCCGCTCCTGCAGCGCCTTGAGCTGCTCGGCCTCGGTCTTGATGTCCTGGGCCCTGAGCCAGCCCGGCGTGCCCTCGGCGTATTCGCGCTCGGCGCGCCCGGCGTGCACGCTCGCGTTCTCCACCTGGCCGATCAGCAGCGCGTACTCGCCCGCGGCGAGCGACGAGGCGCCGACGTCGCCGACCTGGTGATAGGCGGTGGCGAGCAGGCGCCAGGTCGACGGGTTGTCGTGGTCCCGGCGGTTGGCGCGTTCCAGGTTCTCGATCGCCGGCGCCACCAGCGACGCGTCCCCGGTCTCGACCTGCGCCTGGCCAAGGCCGGTCAGCAGCAAGGGATCGTCGGGCCTCATGTTCACCGCCTGCTGGTAATACGTGACCGCCTCGCGCAGCTTGGCGTGCTCGAACATGATCTGGCCCTTGAGCTCGACGAAGTACGGGTCGTCGGGCCGCTCGGCGATCAGGCTGTCGATCTCGGCCAACGCCTTGTCGCGGTCGGGCAGGCGCAGGTACGCCACCGCGCGCGCGTAGCGCGCCGCCAGGCTGGTGTCGGTCTCGGGGTAGAAGCTCTTCATCACCCGCTGCGGGCGCTCGAGGTAGCCGATCAGCTTTGCCTTCATGCGCGCGTGCCGTTCCATCTCCGCCTCGGATGCGGCCTGCGACGTCCAGCGCGAGGCGCGCACATGCTCGGCGATATGCTCGATGCGGTCGCGGCTCAGCGGGTGGGTGCGCACATAGGGGTCCTGGCGCGAGGTGACCAGCAGCTCCTGGTCCTGGAGCCGCTCCAGGAAGCTGAGCAGACCCGCCGCCGACTGCTTGGTGCGGTCGAGGTAGTTGAGCGCAGCCTGGTCGGCGGCGCTTTCCTGGGCGCGGGTGTAGGCGAGGAAGGTGCGCAGGCCGACCGACTGGCCGCCGGCGATCACGGCGCCGCCGGCGCGCGCGGTCGCGGCACCGGACGCGGCGCCGACCGCGATCAGGCCGATGCCGAGCAAGGTGGCGAACAGGCCGAGGTTCTGGGCCTCGCGGATGGCATCGCCGGCGCGCGCCAGATGGCCGCCGGCGATGTGGCCGGTCTCGTGCGCGATCACCCCGATCAGCTGCCCCGGAAAGTCGGTGGCGGTCAGCAGCCCGGTGTGGATGAACAGGTTCTGGCCGCCGGCGACGAACGCGTTCAGCGCCTCGTCGTTGACCAGCAGGATGCGGATATCGGCCGGGTTCAGGCCCGCCGCCACGAACAGTGGATCGGCCCAGCCGCGGATGGTATCTTCGATCTCGGAATCGCGGATCAGGGGCAGATTCTGGGCCCACGCCGTGGTCGCCGCGACCTGCGCTGCCGCCACGCATGCGGCGAGAAGAAGTCTGAACAGGCGAGAGCCCACCGGCGTTCCTTCCGAGTTACCATTTCAAGCTAGGTACCGGCATCGATCAGGTCAATGGACGCCCGCGCGCCTGCATCGAGCCGTGGACCCGGGCCGGGTGATGACGCTCAAGGCATCTGAGCGCAGCGCGATCGCGCCGTTCTACGCGATGGAGGTGCTGCGCGCCGCCAATCGGCGGGCGGCGGAGGGGGCGCACGTGCTGCACCTCGAGGTCGGCGAGCCCGGCGCCGGCGCGCCCGAGCCGGTGCTCGCCGCGGCGCGGGCGGCGATCGGCCGGGTCAGGCTAGGCTACACCGAGGCGCTGGGCACGCCGGCGCTGCGCGCGCGCATCGCGCGCCATTACCGGGACCGCTACGCCCTCGCCGTCGATCCGGCGCGCGTCGCGGTGACCATCGGCGCCTCGGGGGCGTTCCTGCTCGCCTTCCTAGCCGCCTTCGACGTCGGCGACCGGGTGGCGGTCGCCGAGCCCTGTTATCCGGCCTATCGCAACATCCTGAGCGCGCTCGGCATCGAGGTGGTGGCGTTGCAGGCCGGCCCCGAGCACCGGTTCCAGCCGACCGTCGAGCTGCTCGACCAGGCGGGCCCGCTCGACGGCCTGGTCGTGGCCAGCCCGTCGAACCCGACCGGGACCATGCTCGCGCCCGACCAGCTGGCGCGCCTGGCGGGGTGGTGCGAGGCGCACGGCGTGCGCCTGATCTCGGACGAGATCTATCATGGCATCACCTACGGCATGGCCGAGAGCTGCGCGCTCGCCCACAGCGAGCGTGCGCTGGTGGTCAACAGCTTCTCCAAGTACTTCGCCATGACCGGCTGGCGCCTGGGCTGGATGGTGATGAGCGAGGACGTCGCCGGCGCAGTCGATCGCCTGGCCCAGAACCTGTTCGTCTCGCCCGCTGCCCTGCCGCAGCACGCGGCGCTGGTGGCGTTCGACTGCCGCGACCAGCTCGATGCCTACGTCGCGGGCTACGCGCGCAACCGCAAGATGCTGCTCGAGCGCCTGCCCGAGGCCGGGTTCGACCGCCTGGCGCCCGCCGACGGCGCCTTCTACCTGTATGCCGACGTCTCGCGCCTGGCCAACGACTCGCAAGAGCTGTGCGCGCGGATGCTCGACGAGATCGGCGTCGCCGCCACCCCGGGGGTCGACTTCGACCCCCGGCGCGGCCACCGCTATGTGCGGTTCTCGTTCGCCGGCGGCGAGGCCGAGATCGCCGCCGCCGCCGAGCGCATCGTCGCCTGGCGCCCGTAGCGCCCGGGCCGGCCCGAAACGCGCCGGCTCAGACTCCGGTCAGGCGCTGCCACCAGCCGCGCCGGCGCGCGGTGTCGTCGTCGTCGGGCTCGGCCTTGCCCTCGGCGCCGGATTCGCCGCCGCCCGCAGCCGGGCCGGCGAAGGCGACCGCCTGCTGGGCCGGTCTCACCTCAGCGCGGTGGCCGCCGTTCGCCCCGTTGCCCGTGGGCGCGCGGCCGCCGTCAGCCGCCTCGGGCGCGGATGCCGCGACCGGCTCGACGGCCTGGAGAGCCGCGGCTGCCACCGGCGCGGATTCACCGGCTTCGCCATCGCCCGTCCGGGCCGTCTTGCGGGTGCGCCGGCGCCGCTTGGGCTTGACGATCGACGCCTCGGCGTCCGCGGCTGCGACCGGCTCGACGGCGCCTTCGGCTTCGCCCGCAGGCTCGGCGGCTCCCGGCTCGCCGCCGTCGGCGGTGGCGTGCTGCGGCTCTGCCGCCGCCTCCGTCTCGCGAGTGCGCGAGCGGCGGCGGCCGCCACGCCGGCCGCGACGGCGGCGGCGCGGGCGCGCCTCGCCCTCGCCGGCCTCGGCCTCGGCCTCGGCCTCGCCGGCAAATTCGGCGGTCTCGGCTTCGGCTTCCTCCTCGGCGGCCTCTGCCTCATCGGCCTCCGCCCCGGCCGGCCTCGCCGGCTCTTCGGCGCGCCGCCGCCGGCGCCGCCGCCCCGGTTCCTCCGCGACCTTCTCGGCCGTCTCCGCCGTCATCTCGGCCGCCACCGCCTCGGCCAAGACCGCGGGCACCACGACCGGCTCGGTGCGCGGCGTGACCAGCTCGATCCGGCAGGTCGGCGGCGCCGGGCTGTCGTCGGTGGCGATCCTGACCGAGATGCCGTAGCGGCTTTCGATCTCGGCCAGTGCCGCGCGCTTGTTGTTGAGCAGATACAGCGCGACCGGCGAGGGCATGGTCGCCTGGATCCCGGCCGCCCGGCCGCGGATGCCCTCGTCCTCGATCACCCTCAGCGCGTGCAGCGCGATCGACTCGACCGAGCGCACGCGGCCGGTGCCGGCGCAGTGCTGGCAGTTGACTGAGCTCGCCTCGAGCAGGCTCGGGCGCAGGCGCTGGCGCGACAGCTCGAGCAGGCCGAAGCTCGAGATGCGGCCCATCTGGATGCGCGCGCGATCGGACTGCACCGCTTCCTTCAGGCGCTTCTCGACCGCGCGCACGTTGCGGTGCTCCTCCATGTCGATGAAATCGATCACGATCAGGCCGGCAAGGTCGCGCAGGCGCAGCTGGCGCGCGATCTCGTCGGCGGCCTCGAGGTTGGTCGCGGTCGCGGTCTCCTCGATGTTGCGCTCGCGCGTCGAGCGGCCCGAGTTGACGTCGATGGCGACCAGCGCCTCGGTCGGATCGAACACCACATAGCCGCCCGACGGCAGCTCGACGGTAGCGTTGTGCATGGTGTCGAGCTGGCTGTCGACCTGGTAGCGGGTGAACAGCGGCAGCCCGTCCTTGTACGGCTGGACCCGCTTGGCGTGGCTCGGCATCAGGGTACGCATGAAGTCCTTGGCGACCCGATAGCCCTCATCGCCCTCGACCAGCACCTCGACCATCTTCGAATCGTACAGGTCGCGGATCGAGCGCCTGATCAGGTTGGCCTCCTCGTGGATCAGCGCCGGGGCGGTCGCCTTCAGCGTGCTCTCGCGAATCTCGTCCCACAGGCGCATGAGGTACTCGAAGTCGCGCCGGATCTCGGCCTTGGTGCGTTCCTGGCCGGCGGTGCGCAGGATCACCGCCATGCCCTCGGACAACGACAGCGAGGCGACCACCGAGCGCAGGCGCTTGCGCGCCTCGCCGGACTGGATCTTGCGGCTGATGCCGCCGCCGCGCGTGGTATTGGGCATCAGCACGCAGTAGCGCCCGGCAAGCGAGATGTAGGTGGTGAGCGCGGCGCCCTTGGTGCCCCGCTCCTCCTTGGTCACCTGGACCAGCAGGATCTGCCGGCGCCGGATCACCTCCTGGATGCGGTAGCGCGGCAAGGTCGCCGGCCGCCTGGCGATCTCCTCCTGTTCCTGGCCGCTGACCGTCTCCACCGGCTCGGCGTCGTCGTCCTCGGCCGCCGCCGGCTCGCGGGGCGCGCCCCGCTCGTCGTCGTCCGCCGCCGCCTCCTTGCGCTGCTGGGCGATCAGCGCCTTACGGTCGGAGACCGGGATCTGATAGTAGTCGGGGTGGATCTCGTTGAAGGCGAGGAAGCCGTGCCGGTTGCCGCCGTATTCGACGAACGCCGCCTGCAGCGACGGTTCGACGCGGGTAACCTTGGCCAGATAAACGTTGCCCTTCAGCTGCCTCTTGGTACTGGACTCGAAATCGAACTCTTCGAGCTTCTTTCCGTCGACCACCACCACGCGGGTCTCTTCCGTGTGGGTGGCGTCGATGAGCATGCGTTTTGCCATCTAGTGTCTTTCCTTGTCGGCTGCGGCGCTGCGGCGGATAGCCGCGCCACGCGCGAACGCTGCGCGCCGGTCGACGTTGGGGGTGCTGCCGCGACCCTGGCGCGCACGAATCGCCGGCGGCGGGCGTCGCCGCCCGGGCGCACGACGTGCCCGCGGGACGGCGTCGCCCGACTGCCCTGATCAGGGCTTGCCGGGGTGCGACCAAAGGTGGGGACTGCCATCATTCAGAGAACTCCTGGGGCCGCGGAATGCCGTTTGGCGGCTCTTGAGCAGAGGACGCCGGTTTCGCGGACCAATGCCAGGCGGGCGAATCTACGGTTCGAATCCGGGACGGCGACCGCCGCCCCAACCGCCACCACGAGCCCGGCGACCAATCGCGCAACGCGACGGGCGGCCGGCCCGCGGCTCGGCAGGCCCGTGGATCATACGGCACCGCCGGCGCATCGACAATGCCCGAATGCGCCGCCGCCACGGCCGGCGGCAATCGGTTGTTAATCCTCGCGCGCCAGGATTGCCTGGGCCGTTGCCAAGGCTACTATAATGGAATGCGCGTGCTGCCCGTTGACGCCCTGACGGACAACGCCGACGCCCGCCCGTCGGAAACCTCGACCGCGGTTTCCGGAGGGCGGCATGCGCGCTTTGCGCTCGCCTGCGCCGTCGGCTTGGTGGTGGCCTCAGGCCTCGCCGGCGCGGCACACGCCGTGCCCGAGGCCAGCGAGGCGCGGGCGTGGCGGCATCCGGACTACACCCGCCTGGTGATCGAGCTGAGCGAGCAGGTCGAGTTCAGCATCTTCACCCTGGCCGAGCCGAGGCGCATGGTGGTCGACTTCCCCGAGCTCGACTTCCGCCTGCCGCCGAGGCCGTTCGGCGACGGCGCGGTCGGCGTGATCGCGACCATGCGCTACGGCCTGTTCGAGCCCGGCGTCTCGCGCCTGGTGCTCGACCTCGCCCGCCCGGCGCGGGTGCGCGACTCGTTCCTGATGCCTCCCAGCGAGGGCAAGCCGTACCGCTTCGTGCTCGACCTCGAGGAGACCGACGCCGCCGACTTCGCCGCCGCCGCCCAGGCCAATCCGCCGCCGAGGCCCGTCCCGGGGCCGGTGATCGAGCCGCCCGCGGCCACCGTGGCGCCGCGCAGCGACGGCAAGCGGGTGATCGTGGTCGATGCCGGCCACGGCGGCGTCGATCCGGGCGCGATCAGCGCCTCGGGCCTGTACGAGAAGCAGATCGCGCTCGTCGCCGCGCGCGAGCTCGCCGAGCGGCTGCAGGCGACCGGCCGCTACCAGGTGGTCATGACCCGCGACCGCGACATCTTCCTGTCCTTGCGCTCCCGGGTCTCGGTGGCGCGCCGCGCCGGCGCCGACCTGTTCGTGTCGCTGCACGCCGACTCGATCGCCGACAAGGGAGTGCGCGGCAGCCACGTCTACTCGCTGTCCAAGACCGCCTCCGACGCCGCGGCGGCGGCGCTGGCGGCGGCCGAGAACAAGTCCGACGTGATCGCCGGCCTCGACCTCGCCGAATACACGCCCGAGGTCCATACCATCCTGCTCGACCTCAGCCAGCGCGAGACCAACAACACCTCCGCCGAGGTGGCGAGCCGCCTGGTCGACGAATTGCAGCGCAACGGCATCCGCTCGCCCAATCGCGCGCACCGGCAGGCCGGGTTCGCGGTGCTCAAAGCGCCCGACGTGCCGTCGGTGCTGGTCGAGCTCGGCTACCTGTCCAACCGCGGCGACGAGGAGCTGCTGGCGACCGGTGGCGGCCGGGCGAAGATCATCGACGCGATCGTGCGCGCCGTCGACCGTCATTTCGCCACCCGCACGGCCGAGTCGCATTGACCGACGGCGGCGCGCCGGGGGCGGCGCCACATCGTCGCCACATTGCTCGCCTAAATTGATATCTTGCCAATGCTTCCTCGACGAACGCACGGGCCGCCGATGTCGCCGACGAAGGCGGGCTTTCGTGCCCTGAGGCCATTCGGTTGCCGATGCTGCGCGCACTCACCTCACTGATCCTGTTCGCCGCGGCGCTGGCGGTCGTGGCGGCGGTCGCGGTGCTTTGGGGGCTGCACCATTACGGCCGCGGCCTGCCGCCCTATGCCCAGCTCTCCGACTACGAGCCGCCGACCCTGACCCGGCTGCACGCCGGCGACGGCCGCCTGCTCGCCGAGTTCGCCACCGAGCAGCGCGTGTTCGTGCCGATCGAGGCGATGCCCGACATGCTGGTCAAGGCGTTCGTCGCCGCCGAGGACCAGAACTTCTATCGCCATCCCGGCATCGACGTGATCGGCATCGTGCGCGCCGCGGTCCAGAACCTGCGCAATCTCGGCACCACCCGCCGCCTGATCGGCGCCTCCACCATCACCCAGCAGGTGGCCAAGAACTTCCTGCTCACCAACGAGGTCTCGCTCGAGCGCAAGATCAAGGAGGCGCTGCTCGCGCTACGCGTCGAGCGGGCGCTGAGCAAGGAGCGGATCCTCGAGCTGTACCTCAACGAGATCTATCTCGGCCAGCGCGCCTATGGCGCCGCCGCCGCGGCGCTCAACTATTTCGACAAGTCGCTCGACGAGCTGACCCTGTCCGAGATGGCGTTCCTCGCCGGCCTGCCCAAGGCGCCCAACAACTACCAGCCGGAGCGCAATCCGGAGGCCGCGCGCAGCCGGCGCGACTACGTCATCGGCCGGATGCGCGAGGACGGCTACATCACCGCCGCCGCGGCCCGCCAGGCGGTGGCCGAGCCGCTGGTCATGCACCAGCCCGATCCCGCGCGCAGCACCGACGCGCCCTATTTCGCCGAGGAGGTGCGGCGCGAGATCGGCCGGCGCTACGGCGACAGCGCCCTCTACCAGGGCGGGTTGTCGGTGCGCACCACGCTCGATCCGCGCCTGCAGGAGATCGCCCGCCAGGCGCTGCGCGACGGCCTGGCCGCCTATGATCGCAGCCACGGCTGGCGTGGGCCGGTGGCGCGCCTGGAGCTCGGCGACGGCTGGCCGGCGCGCCTCGCCGAGGTGCCGGCGCCGGCGGGCCTCGCGCCGTGGCGGCTGGCCGTGGTGCGCGAGGTCGCCGCCGCCGAGGCCGGCATCGGCTTCGCCGACGGCAGCCCGGGCGTGGTGCCGTTCGAGCACATGCAGTGGGCGCGCCCCTGGCGCAAGGACCAGCGCATCGGGCCCGAGCCCAAGGCCGCGGGCGACGTGCTGGCGGTCGGCGACGTGGTCGCGGTCGAGGCCGCGGCCAAGCCCGGCGCCGACGACGGGGCCGAGACCGATCCGGCGCTGTTCGCGCTGCGCCAGATTCCCGACGTCGAGGGCGCGCTCGTCGCGCTCGACCCCCACACCGGGCGGGTGCTGGCGATGGTCGGCGGCTGGAGCTTCGAGGAAAGCGAGTTCAACCGCGCCACCCAGGCCGCCCGCCAGCCGGGCTCAGCGTTCAAGCCGTTCGTCTACCTGACCGCGCTCGAGAACGGCTACACCCCGGCCGACATCGTGCTCGATGCGCCGGTGGTGATCGACCAGGGCCCGGGCCTGCCCAAGTGGCGGCCGAAGAACTACTCGGCCGAGTTCTCGGGCCCGTCGACCTTGCGCCGCGGGGTCGAGAAGTCGCGCAACCTGATGACCGTGCGCCTGGCGCACGCGGTCGGCATCGAGAAGGTGGTCGCCGCCGCGCGCCGGTTCGGTGTCGGCGACTTTCCGCCGGTGCTGTCGATGGCGCTCGGCGCCGGCGAGACGACGTTGCTCAGGCTGGCCACCGGCTACGCCATGCTGGTCAACGGCGGCCGGCGCATCGAGCCGGCCTTGATCGAGCGCATCCAGGACCGCCACGGCCAGACCATCTATCGGCGCGACGCGCGCGCCTGCGACGGCTGCCAGGATCTCGCCGCCCCCGGCGACCAGCCGCCGGCGCTGCCGGATCCGCGCGAGCGCGTGACCGATGCCGCGACCGCGTTCCAGATCACCTGGATCCTGAAGGGCGTGGTCGATCGCGGCACCGGCGCGCGCATCGCCCGCCTCGGCCGGCCGCTGGGCGGCAAGACCGGGACCACCAACGACAGCAACGACGCCTGGTTCATGGGCTTCGCGCCGGACCTGGTGGCCGGGGTGTTCGTCGGCTTCGACGCCCCGCGCACGCTCGGGCCGCGCCAGACCGGCGCCAGCGTCGCGGCGCCGATCTTCCAGGAGTTCATGGGCCGCGCGCTCGAGGGCCAGCCGCCGGTGCCGTTCCGCATCCCCCCGGGCGTGCGCATGGTGCGCGTCGACGCCGACACCGGGCTGTTGCCCACGCCCGCCAGCGAGCACGTGCTGGTCGAGGCATTCAAGCTCGGCACCGAGCCGAGCTCCGCCACCTCGGCCAGCATCAGCCGGCCGATGATCGGCGGCGGCGGCGAGGTGATCGTGGCGCCGGCGACCGCGCCGGCCAGGTTCGACAGCGGCCTGTACTGACGCTATATGTCGCTCGGCCCGTGCGGGCCTCGCGTGACCCGACCCAGGAGACGCCATGCGCGCCGAGCTGCAAGCGGCCGCCGAGGACATCGAGCAGTCCTTGGCCCTGCTGAGGAGGCATCTTTGACCCCGATGCCTCGCGTCAGCGCCTCACTGACCTGAATGCGCGCGCCGAGGACCCGGCGCTGTGGCACGATCCTGAGCGCGCCCAGGCGCTGATGCGCGAGCGCAATCGGCTGGAGCGCGCGCTCGGCGACTACGACGCCATCGTCAAGGAGTTCACGGACACCTGCGAGCTGGTCGAGCTGGCCGAGGCCGACGGCGACGAGGCACTGCTCGAGGAGACGGCCCAGTCGCTCGCCTCGCTGCACCGGCGCGCCGAGCGCATCGAGTTCGAGACCCTGCTGTCGGGCGAGGCCGACGACAACGACTGCTTCGTCGAGATCCATGCCGGCGCCGGCGGCACCGAAAGCCAGGACTGGGCCGAGATGCTGCTGCGCATGTACAGCCGCTGGGCCGACAGCCACGGCTACAAGGTCGAGTTCATCGAGGAGAGCCCGGGCGAGGAAGCGGGCCTGAAGAGCGTCACCTTCAAGGTGGTGGGCGAGAACGCCTATGGCTGGCTGCGCACCGAAAGCGGGGTCCATCGGCTGGTGCGCATCTCGCCGTTCGATTCCTCGGCCCGCCGGCACACCAGCTTCGCCAGCGTCTGGGTTTATCCGGTGGTCGACGAGGCGATCGAGATCGAGATCAACGACAAGGACCTGCGAATCGATACCTACCGCTCGTCCGGCGCCGGCGGCCAGCACGTCAACAAGACCGACTCGGCGGTGCGCATGACCCACCTGCCCACCGGCATCGTGGTCCAGTGCCAGAACGAGCGCTCGCAGCACAAGAACCGGGCGGCGGCGATGAGCATGCTGCGCTCGCGCCTGTACGAGCTCGAGCTGCAGCGCCGGCGCGACGAGCAGCAGGCCCAGGAGGCCATGAAGGCGGACATCGGCTGGGGCCACCAGATCCGCTCCTACGTGCTGCAGCCCTACCAGATGGTCAAGGACCTCAGGACCGACGTCCAGACCAGCAACACCGCCGCGGTGCTCGACGGCGACATCGACCGCTTCATCAGCGCCGCGCTCGCCGCCCAGGTCGGCAACCAGCGCGCGGCCAAGGGCGCCTGAGGGTGCGGCGGCGATGACCGGCGACGCCAAGCAGGACGCCAACGGCAAGCTGTTCCAGGCGGTGCTCGGCAGCGAGCAGGTGTGGATCGTCGACATCGGGCTGAAGGCCGGCCTGCTGGCGGCAATCGACGCCGCCGGCGCGGGCGGCGTCGGCGCCGACGAGCTTGCCGCCGAGCTCGGCTTCGACCGGCACTACACCGCGGTGTGGCTGCGCGCGGCCTACGCCTTCGAGCTGCTCGACTGCGACGACGGCCGCCGCTTCCGCCTGGCGGCGCACATGCGCGAGCTGCTGCTGGCCGAGGACGACCCGATGTTCATCGGCGGGCGCATGCAGCTGGTGGCGGCGCTGTACGAGGACTTCAGGGCGTATCCCAGCCATCTCAGGAGCGGCGCGACCTGGCTGCGCAGCTACCACGACCCGTGGCTGCTGGAGGCGCTCAAGAACACCACCAAGCCCGACCCGGTGATGATCACCCGCCACGTGCTGCCGCAATGCGCGGGCGCCATCGCCAGGCTCGAGGAGGGCGGCTCGATCGTCGACATCGGCGCCGGCGGCGGCTTCGCGGTCACCCACTACGCCGAGCGCTTCCCGGCGGCGCAGGTGATCGGGCTCGAGTTCGACGCCCCGAGCGTCGAGCTGATGCGCCGGACCATCGCCGCCGCCGGCCTCGACGCGCGCATCGACGTGCGCCAGGCGGACGCCAACCGGATCGAGGAGGTCGACGCCTGGGACGTGGTGACCTTGAACATCACCCTGCACGAGACCGGCGCCGAGCCCGAGTGGCGCAACGTGCTGGCGCGCGCCCACCGGGCGCTCAAGCGCGGCGGGGCGATCGTGGTCTCGGAGCTGCCCTATCCCGACGCGCTCGCCGCCTACCGCGCCTCGCCGGTCTACCGGGCGCTCGCCGGCGTCCAGATCCACGAGGCGATCGTCGGCTGCGGCATGATCACCCAGAGCCAGCTCGGCGCCCTGCTGCGCGACGCCGGCTTCGCCGCGGCGCGCGTCGCCGACCAGCCGATGGCCACGCGCTTCGTGATGATCGCGGAGAAATGAGCCCGGCGCGGCGGGGGCAGGCCAGGCCGCCCCCGCCGGCCCGGACCGTCAGCCGACCGGCTGGATGGTGACCTTCAGCACCTTGGCCGGCGCCGGCCAAGCGAAGCCGTCGTCCGGCGCGCGCACCGGCTTGGTCTCGGTCTCGCCGGCGTTAAGCCACTTCTGGTTGACCCCGACATTGGGGCCGAACTTGGGATCCTCGTTGACCTCGGTGCCGGCGTCGAAGAACGCGATGCGGTCGGTCACGTCGCCGCTCATCGGCCGGCCGTTCGAGTCGAACAGCGGCAGATAGCCGTCCTTCGGCCCGACGACCACGTCGTTCGACTGGATCAGCATGGCCGCGAACGACAAGTTCTCGCCGGCGTCGGCGGTGAGGTGGAACTCGTAGACATGCCCCGGCCACAGCTCGTTGTCCTTGTCGTCGCCGACCGGCCGGTAGACGATTCCCGACTCGACCACGTCGGCGTGCTGCTCCAGGTTGGCCTGGATCGGGCGGACGTTGCCGTCCTCGGCCAGCTGCTCGAGGCCGCTTGCCGGCAGGGTCGCCTCGCCGGGCTCGAAGATCGGCCAGCCGGCGTCGTGGACGGCGTAGGCGACGTGGCTGAACGCGGCGCCGTCGCTGCTGCCGTCGGAGTATCTCATCGCGTCGGCGGGCGAGACGTTCTCGATCCGCACCACGAACTCGGTGCCGCCGTCGCGCACGCTCATCACCTCCTGCTCGACCATCCACGCCGGTGCCGCGGCGGGCACCGCCGCGGTCGTGCTTTCCGAGGCCCCGGCCTGCCCGCCGCGCTCGAGCTGGCCGCCGCGCAGGGCGCCCACGCCGGGCCCGTGATAGGTGTTGGATTGCCTGGCCCCCATCGCCGGCCCGGTATCGCGCATCTGCAGCGGCATCGCCTGGACGCTGCCGGTCGCCACCGCCAGCGCGCAGGCGGCGCAAGCGAGACCGGTGATTCTGCCTGTCATGATTTGAACCTCCATCGCGTGACAGCTTCCGCCCGTGGTGCGGCGGATGTTGGGCACAGAATTGTTCGCCGCGCGCGTCAGCGCAAGTAACCGAGTCAAATTTCCTTGTGATCGGGCGTGATCGGGCCCGGTCGTTGGGCCTTGCCCGGCGGGCGCGCTTCGGTTAGGTGTCTCGCCCAACACCAACGCCGGCGGGATGGGACGCGATGTCAGCAGCAGCCGCAACCGCGACCAAAGGATTGCTTACGCCGGGCGAGCTCGACGGCTTCCGGCGCGACGGGTTCCTGGTCCAGCGCCGGCTGCTCGCCGGGCGCATCGGCGAAATCTCGCGCTGGGTTGACGAGCTCGCGGCGCTGCCCGAGGCGGCCGGCCGGCACTGGGTGTATTACGAGGACAGCGTCACCGATCCCGGCCAGCGGGTGCTGTCGCGGATCGAGTATTTCACCCGCTTTCACGACCGCTTGAGCGCGCTGATGCACGGCCCCGAGCTGCGCGGGCGGGCGGGCGAGCTGCTCGGCGAGCCGGCGCTGCTGTTCAAGGAGAAGGTCAACTTCAAGATGCCCGGCGGCCAGGGCTTCGCGCCGCATCAGGACGTGCAGGCGGGCTGGGACGACTATGGCGCGCTGCATATCTCGGCGATGCTCACCGTCGATCGCGCGACCGAGGAGAATGGCTGCCTGGAGCTCGCCGCCGGCCACCACAAGCGCGGCCTGATCGGCGCCAAATGGAAGCCGCTGGAGGGCGCGGAGCTCGACGGCATCGAGTTCGTCAAGGTCCCGACCGAGCCCGGCGACGTGGTGTTCTTCGATTCCTTCACCCCCCACCGCTCGGCGCCGAACCTGAGCCCGCATCGCCGGCGCATCCTCTACATCACCTATGGCCGGGCGTCCGACGGCGATCAGCGCGAGCGCTACTTCGCCGACAAGCACAAGAGCTTCCCGCCCGACATCGAGCGCGACCCGGACCGCACCTACGAGTACAAGGTCTGACGGGGCGTCCGAGCATGCC
>DASWHU010000031.1:0-6038 GCA_036398035.1 Alphaproteobacteria bacterium
GCCCCGGTGCTCGAGTCTTATGCGCGCGCGCGCAGCTTCGACACGGTCAGCATGAGCCTGGTGACCGACGGGCTCAACCGCCTGTTCAGCAACGACAGCGCGCCACTCCGCCTGGCCCGCGACCTCGGCCTCGCCGCGGTCAACCGCGCCCCGCCGCTCAAGCGCCTGTTCATGCGCCACGCCATGGGTTTGATCGGCACTCAGTCGAGCTAACGGTTGGCCGACTAATACCGGATCGCATTGATAAGGACTCAGGCCACTGTTCTCGTTGTCATCGCGAGCAAAGCGAAGCGATCCAGAATTCTCGTTGCGTCGCCTGCGGTTCTGGATCGCCACGACCGCTTCGCGGTCTCGCGATGACGCTGCCGGCGATGGGTCAAGATCAGTGCGAACTGGTATTAGTATCATCCCGCTCTAGCCTCGCCCTGCCTCCCCCGCCGGCGCGGGCGTTGCCAAGGACGTGCAATGCCTACTCGGCGGCCTGGGCCAGCGGCGGCATGGTGGCGGCGAAGCTCGGCCGCGACTCCATGGCGGCGAGCCAGCGGGCGAGGTTCGCCCGGCCCGCGATCATCTGGTCCTTCTCCGGCATCGCCCGGCAGACATAGAACGCGATCGGCGCCAGGAACAGGTCCGCGATCGAGAGCTTGTCGCCGGCGAGATACGTGCCCTTCCCGAGCGCCGCATCGAAGATTCCGAGCCGCTCCTTGACCGTCGGCAGCGACTGCGCGATCGCCGCCCGGTCGGGCTCGCGCCCGTCGCGGCGGGCGAACACGTAGTGCAGCACATAGCCGCGGATCGCGGTCGGATAGAGGTAGTCGCAGACCGCGCTCACCCACTGCTCCATGCGCGCACGCCCGAGCGCGTCGCCGGGCTGCAGCGCCGGCCCGGCGACGGCCTCGTCGACATAGCGGCAGATCGCCTGGGTCTCGAACAGGCGCACGCCGTCATGCTCGAAGGACGGCATCCTGCGGAACGGATGGCGCGCGGCATAGGCCGGGTCCTTGAGGTCGATCTCCTCGATGCGGTACTTGGCGCCCTTCTCCTCGAGCGCGAGGCGCACGGTGCGCACATAGGTGCTGGCCGGATTGCCGAACAGGATTGTCTCGGTCATGGTCTGGGTCCTCCCTCATTCGGGTTACTTTCGGGTCTCGGGCAGCATGGCCGCCAGGGCGTCGAGCCCGGCGAGCCACCCCTTCCGGTGCTCGCCGGCGAGCGTCTCGTCCGGGAAGCCGGAATGCGTGATCACGAGCTCGGTGCCGCCCTTGACGGCGCGGAACTCGATGCTCACCAGGGTCTCGACCCCGGCCGCCCAGTCCCACAGCCAGGTGAACGCGAGCCGCTCGCCGGCCACGACCTCGCGGTAGCTGCCGGAGAGGCGGTACGTTTCGCCGCCGTCGGGCAGCAGCAGCACGCGGTAGCGGCCGCCTGGGCGCACGTCCATCTGCTCGACCACCGCCTTGCCGGCGTGGGGGCCGAACCACTGGGCGAACAGGTCCTTGTCGGTGAATGCCGCGAACACGCGCGCCGGCGGCGCGGCGATCATCCGGCGGACGGTCAGCACCAGGCCGTGGGCCGTGTCGCCGGCCACCGTGGCGTCACCGGTCATCGGTCTGTCCTTTCGCATCGGCGGGCGGGGTCTCGAACAGGCGGGCGAGCGAATCGAGCCGCTCGTCCCAGAACTTGCGGTAGAAGTCGAGCCAGTCGGCGGCGCTCCTGAGCGGCGCCGGCCGCAGGCGGCAGTGCCGTTCGCGCCCCACCCGGCGGCGGTCGATCAGGCCGGCGCTCTCGAGCACGCGCAGGTGCTTGGAGACCGCCGGCAGCGACATGTCGAACGGCTTGGCGAGGGCGCCGACGGTGGTCTCGCCGGCCGCCAGGCGCTGCAGGATCGCGCGGCGCGTCGGGTCGACCAGCGCGGCGAAGGTGGCGCTCATCGCCTGCTCGGAATTGTTAACCATATGGTTAAGTGTTACCGAAGACGGTCAGCCGGTCAAACGCGCTCCTGTCACGATCACGTGAGCGCGGTCGCGTCGACTCCGAGGCGGGCGGCGGCGGCGGTGATGCCGACGATGGTCTCGGCGCTCAAGGGGATGCCGTCGCGGGCGTAGGCCTCGGCCGCCTCGCGCTCGCGCTCGCCCGGCAGCATCACGCGCTCGTGGCCGGGCGCGGGGCGGCTCGCGCGGAGCTCGCGGATGATGCCGTCGACCTCGGCCTTGAAGGTCGCGGGCGGAACAAAGCCCGCGATGTTGATCGCCATCAGGAAGTGGCCGTCGCGCCCGGGCTTGGGCCCGGTCGCCATCGAGCCGAGGCGGGTGCCGAACGCCGCGCCCGACAGCACCGTCGAGAGTATCCCCATCATCAGCGCGAAGCCGGTGCCCTTGTAGCCGCCGATCGGCTGCAACAGGCCGTCGGCGGCGACGGAGGGGTCGGTGGTCGGGCGGCCCTCGGCGTCGCTCGCCCAGCCCTCGGGCAGCGCCAGGCCCTTCTGCCGGAACACCCTGATCTTGCCGTGCGAGGAGGCGCTGAACGCGGTGTCGATCACCAGCGGCGCCTCCGCGCCCGCCGGTACCGCGATCGCCAGCGGGTTGATGCCGAGGATCTTGTCGCGCCCGCCCCACGGCGCCATGGTCGGTAGCGCGTTGGTGGTGGCGATGCCGATCATGTCGTGGGGAAGCGCGCGCATGGCGTAATAGTCCATCGCCCCGCAATGGTTGCTGCCGCCGACCGCGGCGACTCCGACATGGACCCGGGCCGCGCGCTCGATCGCCCGGTCGATCGCGAAGGCGGCGGCGATCTGGCCCATGGCGTTGCCGCCGTCGACCACCACCGCCGCGCCCCGGGCACTGAGCACGCGCGGGCGCCCGCGCGCATCGGCGCCGCCGCCGCTGAGCTTGGCGACGTAGTCGGGCACGCGCAAGCAACCGTGGCTGTGGACGCCGCGCAGGTCCGCGGTGACCATGGTGTCGGCAAGCAGCGCCGCATCGCCCGCGCCCATGCCGCAGGCGCGGAAGATGGCGACCACGACGTCCGTGAGCGCGCCCGGGGCGACGGCGCGGTCGCCCGCGCCCTTGGGATAGCCCACCATTGCCCGGCCGGCGCCGGCGCGCGCCGGGTTACTTCAGGTAGCCGAGGTCGCGCCACACGGCGTAGGACGCGCGGAACGTCTTGTAGCTGTCATAGACCTCGCGGAACAGCGGGTCCCCGCCCGCCGCCGCCTCGGCGACCTCGTCCCAGGCGCGGCGGAACTGGTCGATCTGGTCGTCGGTCCATTTGTGGATCTGCACCCCGTGGCCCTTGAGGAACTCGAGCGCGTCGCCCTGGGTGGCGTCGCCCTTGGCCATCAGCCACATGTTGGCCTCGCCGCAGGCGACCTCGATCATCTTCTGGTAGGCCTTGGGCAGCGCCCGGAACTTCTCCAAATTCACGATCACCTCGACCAGCGACGCCTGCTGATGCCAGCCCGGGAAGTAGTAGTGCTTGGCGATCTGGTAGAAGCCGAGCGTGCGGTCGAGCCGGGGATAGGAGAACTCGGTGGCGTCGATGGTGCCGAGCTCGAGCGCCGGATAGATGTCGCCGCCGGCCAACAGCTGGGTGGAGACCCCGAACTTCTCCATCACCCGCGCGCCGAGGCCGAAGAAGCGCATCTTGAGCCCCTTGAGCTGGTCGAGCGAGGTGATCTCGTCGCGGAACCAGCCCGACGACTCCGCCACCACCACGCCGCACTGGAAGCCCTGGACGCCGCGCGCGTTGTACTCGCGGTCGTAGATCTCCTTGCCGCCGCCGAAGTGGATCCACGCCAGGTACTCGTTGACCGCCGGGCCGAACGGCACCGAGCTGAAGAACACCAGGCCCGGGAACTTGCCGGCGTGGAAGCCGGTGGTGGTGTAGGACATGTCGACCGCGCCGGTGGCCACCGAGTCGAACACCTCGAGCGCGGGCACCAGCGCGCCCGGCTCGAAGAAGCGGATCTTGAAGTTGCCGCCCGACATGGTGTCGATGTTCTCGATCACCCGAAAGATGTTCTCGCCGACCACGTCGAGCGTGCTCGAATAGGACGAGGCGAGCTTGAACGTCACCTTCTCCTGGGCCCCGGCCGTTCCCCCCGTCGCCGCCAGCGCGGCGGCGCAGATGACGGTTGCCACGGCCTTGCGGACTGCGCCTGCCGTCGTCATGGCGTCCTCCCCTGCTGATGGATGTGGTTCGCGCCGGGCGCGCCCGGCGGTCCCGACTCTATCATCGGCGACGCGCGTGTGGGGCGGAAATGGCGGCGAGGCGCGCTACGGCGCGCGCACGCGGATGTCCGACCACTCGATCGCCGCGCCCGAGTGCTGGAACAGGCCGAACGAGGCGGCACGGTGGCGCGTGCGGCCCGGCTCGACGCCGGCGTCGCTCTCCGCGCACAGCCACGCATCGGGCTCGGGCGCGCCCTCGGCCCAGATGCGGAACCGGCAGCGGTCGACGCTGTCCGCGAACAGCACCTGGTGGCGGACCCGGTAGGCGACCTTGGGCGCGAGCGCGACCGCCGCCGGCGGCCGGGTCACCACCACCCATTCGCGCGCGCTGTTCGAGTGGTCGCCCCAGGCGATGAAGCAGCGCGCCTCGCCCTTCGGGTTGAGCGCCATCATGCCGGCGCTCGACCAGCCGGTCTTGATCGCGATCGGCGGCTCCCGGTCCTCGAAGCCGACGAAGAAGTCGCTCGGGCCGAGCCACTTGACACCCTCGAAGGAGGTGAAGCGGACGCGGTAGGTCGCCTCCTGGCTCGAATGCGGCCCGCCCAGCACGAGCAGCGAATCGGGCACCACCGGCGCGCGCGAGCGGATCAGGTTGGCGGCGCGGTCGAGGTCGAAGGCGCCGGCGACCACCTGGCCCACGTCCTGGATGCCAGCGATGCGCGAGAGGTCCGAAAGATCGAGCGGCAGCGGTACCGGCGCCGGCTCCCAGGTGAAGCGCAGCGTGCGCCGCACGCCCTGCCCGCCCGCGTCCTCGACCTCGATGTCGAGGGCGTTGTCGCCGGGATTGAGCGGGCTCGCCGCGGCCGGGACCTCGATCGTGAAATCGCCCTGCTCCTTGCAGCGCAGCTCCGCCGGCGAGGCCTTGTAGCCTTGCACCCAGTCGACGCCTTCGTCCGAGATCGCTTCGACGTAGAACGGCACCGGCGCGCCCCCGTTCAGCCGCCACTCGGCGCGGCGCACCGGGTGCCGCGCATCGATCACGCGCCCGGGAATCGTGACGTCGCGGGTGCGGAAGCGGAACCGCTGGCGGTCGCCGTATGTCAGCTCGATGCCCATCCTCGCGCGCCATTTGCGCCGCCCCAAGTCGGCGCGTCAAGCGCCGGTCCATTGGCATGCGAGAATTGACCGAAGCTGCGAAAGAGCTTCGGCCACGCGGAGACGCGGAGGGCGCGGTGGCGGAGTGAGAAGCACGGCGACCTTGCCAGCCGAGACCGCCAGCGACGGAAATTCGTCATTTTCAATCATGCGGTTTTGCATCGTCCGCCTCGGGACCTCCGCGCCTCCGCGTGAGTCAAACGACGGGCGATCGCATGGGGCCGGGCGTCCCGGGACGTGCTAGTCTTGGTCGATTCGGCTGCGGCGACAGCGGGGGCGCGTCATGGTCTGGCTGGTACTCGGCATTGTCCTGTGGAGCCTGGTCCACGCGTTCCCGAGCCTGGCGCCGGCGGGGCGGGCGGAGCTGGTGGCGAGGCTCGGCGAGGGCCCCTACAAGGGCCTGTTCGCGCTGGCGGCCGTGGCGGCGGTGGTGGTGATGGTCATCGGCTGGCGCGCGGCCGCGCCGGTGCCCGTCTACGCGCCGCCGGCGGGCGGGCGCGAGCTCGCCGGCATCGTCATGCTGGTCGCCTTCGTCCTGTTCCCGACCGCGCGCCTGCCGTCCAACATCCGGCGCTGGGTCCGCCATCCCCAGCTCACCGCGGTGGCGCTGTGGGCGGCGGCGCACCTGATCGCCAACGGCGACTCGCGGTCCGTGCTCCTGTTCGGCGCACTCGGCCTGTGGGCGCTCATCGAGATGGTGCTGATCAACCGCCG
>DASWHU010000032.1:0-15056 GCA_036398035.1 Alphaproteobacteria bacterium
GAGGGCGCGGTCGACGCCCGCCTCGCCGCCGGCCGCGAGGCCGTACAGATAGGGCCTGCCGGCCATGCACGCCTTGGCGCCGAGCGCCACCGCCTTGAGCACGTCGGTGCCGCGCCGCACCCCGCCGTCGAGGATCACGTCGGCGCGCCCGGCCACCGCGGCGGCGATCTCGGGCAGCACCTCGATCGGCGCCGGCGCGTGCTCGAGCTGGCGGCCGCCGTGGTTGGAGACGATGATGCCGGTGGCGCCGGCGGCGACCGCGCGCTGGGCGTCGGCGGGATCGAGGATGCCCTTGATCGCGAACGGCCCGCCCCACTGGTCGATCATCCATCGGGCGTCGTCCCAGGTGACCGAGCGGTCGAACTGGGCGTTGACGTAATCGACCATGGTGGTGAGGCCCGTGCCCTCGACCTGCATGCTGGTCGCGACGTTGGCGAGCGTGAGCGGCGGGCGGGCGAGCAGGTTCGCCCACCACAGCGGATGCCGCAGCACGTCGAGCGCAAGCCGCGCGGTGAGCCGCGGCGGCAGCGCCATGCCGTTGCGCAGGTCGCGCTCGCGGTTGCCCGCCACCTGCACGTCGACCGTGAGGCACAGCGCATCGAACCCGGCGGCGCGGCAGCGGGCCATGAAGTCGCTGAGCAGCGCGCGGTCGCGCCAGACATAGATCTGGAACCATTTTGGGCCGTCGGTCAGCGCGCCGATGTCCTCGATCGACACGGTCGAGGCCGAGGACAGCGAGTAGACCGTGCCCGCGCGCGCCGCGGCCCGCGCCACCGCCCGCTCGCCCAAATGGTGGAACAGGCGGCTGAGCCCGGTCGGCGCCAGCACCAGCGGCATGTCGATGCGCCGGCCCATGACCTCGGTCGAGCTGTCGACCTCGGCGACGTCGGTCAGCACCTGCGGCACCAGCTGGAGATGCGCGAACGCGGCGCTGTTGTTGGCGAGGCTCACCTCGTCGTCGGCGCCGCCGTCGATGTAGTCGAACACGCCCCGCGGCAGCCGGCGCCTGGCGATGCGGCGCAGGTCGGCGATCGAATGGCAACGGTCCAGTCGGCTCAACGCTCGGCTCCTTCCCGGTCGCGGCGGCGGCTCACCTTATAGCAGAGACCGCGGCTCGCCACCCGGCAATGGTGAGCGGCGAACTTCGTCTCGAATCGGACGCGCCGGGACGTACGAACTGCGGCCCTGCGGGCCCGCTTCGGTGCCCTATTTCGCGCCTTCGGTGAGATAATTTTCCCCATGAGCCTTGCACTCCGAGAGCTGTCGGCGGACGGCGCGCCCGCGTTCGACGGCCACGATCGGGTGGTGCTCGCCGAGCACCCCGAGAGCGGCTTGCGCGCGATCATCGCGCTCCACAACACGAGCCGCGGCCCGGCGTTCGGCGGCTGCCGCATGCGCCCCTACCGGGACCTGGCCGAGGCGCTCGACGACGCGCTCAGGCTGTCGCGGGCGATGACCTACAAGTCGGCGATCTGCGAGCTGCCGTTCGGCGGCGGCAAGGCGGTGATCGTGGGCGATCCGCGCACCGACAAGACGCCGGCGCTGCTGCACGCGATGGGCCGGGTCGTCGACGCGCTCGCCGGCGCCTTCCTGGTCGCCGAGGACCTCGGCACCTCGTTGCGCGACATGGCGGCGATGCGCGCGGTCTCAGCCCATGTGCGCGGCGTCGCCGACGCCGACGGCGCGCCCACCCCGGCCACCGCCTACGGCGTGTTCATGGCACTCAAGGCCGCGCTCGCGCACCGCTTCGGCACCGCCGACATCGCCGGCCGCACGGTCGCGGTGCAGGGTCTCGGCAGCGTCGGCGCGCGCCTGTGCGGCTACCTCGCCGCGGCCGGCGCGACTCTGGTGGTCGCCGACATCGACCCGGCCGCGGTCGCGCGCGTGGTCGCCAAACATCCGGCGCGCCCGGTCGATCCCGACAGCATCATCGCCGTCCCGGCCGACATATTCGCGCCGTGCGCGCTCGGCGGGGTCATCGACCGCCGGGCCGTGGCCCGGCTCGGCGCGCCGATCGTGGTCGGCGCCGCCAACAACCAGCTCGCCGCGCCCGAGCTCGCCGAGCAGCTCGCCGACGCCGGCATCGTCTGGGTGCCGGATTACCTGGCCAATGCCGGCGGCGTGATCGACGTCGCCCACGAGGGCCCGGGCTACGACCCGCGGGCGGTGCTCGCGGCCTGCGAGCGGCTGTACGACATCACCGGCCATGTTCTCGACCGTGCCGCGGCCGAGGGCGCCACGCCGAGCCGGATCGCCGACCGGCTGGCCGAGCAGAGGTTCACGCGCGCTCCCCGCCGGCGCGTCGCCTGATCGACGAGCCCCGCCGCCGTTTGCCGGCGCAGCCGGCGCGGTCTAGTTTGAGCAGGGCGACGTTTCAGGAGCGGAACACGTGCGGGGGACCGGCAAGCTCGACAGGCTGGACATCGCCATCCTGGCTGCGCTTCAGGGCGATGGGCGCATCTCGAACCGCGCGCTCGCCCAGCGCGTCAACCTGTCGCCGTCGGCGTGCCACGCGCGCACCCGGCGCCTGATCGAGGCCGGCTATGTCCGCCGCTTCGGCGCCGAGATCGACCTCGACCGCGTCTGTGCCAATGTCGAGGTCCATGTCGAGGTGACGCTCGAGGGCCACCGCCACGACGAGATCGCCAAATTCGAGAAAGCGGTGCTCGCGCTGCCGGAGATCCTCGAATGCACCAGCGTCGGCGGCGGCCACGACTACGTGCTGAAGGTGGCGTGCGCCGACGTGCGCGCCTACGAGGCCCTCAGCCAAGGGCTGATCGACGGCGGTCTCGGCATCAAGCAGCTGTTCAGCTACATCACCATCCGCAAGGTCAAGCGATCCGAGGGCTATCCACTGGCGCGCCTGACCGGGGCCACGGCCGGCGGGCGAGAATGAGCGCGCGTGCCTCGTACTCGACTGCGCAAGAACCGCACTCACGCGACGACCCTGCCGGCCTCCTCAGCGTAAGGCCGTTGTTCTGCAATGAATATCCTCGTCCTGAGGAGCGAGCGGAGCGAGCGTCTCGAAGGACGGCAGCCACATCACCCGTTTGCGATTCCTGGGCCTAGCCGCGCCGTGCCGCGATCGCCTCGGCGAACAGGCACAGCATCTCGAACATCATGGTCACGCCGACCAGCGCGGTGTTGCCGCTCGGGTCGAACGGCGGCGACACCTCGACCACGTCACCGCCGACCAGGTCGAGGCCGCGCAGGCCGCGCAGCATCACCTGGCAGTCGAAGGTGCTGAGCCCGCCGATCTCGGGCGTGCCGGTGCCCGGCGCGTAGACCGGGTCGAGCGCGTCGACGTCGAAGCTCACATAGACCGGCCCGTCGCCGACGATCCGGCGCGCCTCCTCGACCACCTTGCGCGGGCCGAGCTCGGCATATTCCTCGATCTCGATCACCCGGATGCCCTGGGCGCCGGTCCAGTCCTTCTCGTCGTCCGCGTTCATGCTGCCGCGGATGCCGATCTGGATCATGCGCGTGGGCTCGAGCAGGCCTTCCTCGACCGCGCGCCGGAACGGCGTGCCGTGGGTGTAGCGCTCGTCGCCGAAATAGCGGTCCCAGGTATCCGTGTGGGCGTCGAAATGGACCAGGCCGACGGGCCGCGCGCGGGCCAGCGCGCGCAGGATCGGCAAGGTCACCAGATGGTCGCCGCCGGCGGTGATCGGCGTGATCGCCGCCGCCGCGACCTGGTCGAAGAAGCGCTCGACGCGGCCCAAGGTGTCGGCGACGTTGATCGGGTTGACCGGCACGTCGCCGAGATCGGCGCAGCGGCACAGCTCGTACGGCTTGATGCGGGTCGCGTGATGCACCTTGCGCATCATGGTCGAGGCGTCGCGCATCTGGCGCGGGCCGTGGCGCGCGCCCGGGCGGTTGGTGGTGCCGCCGTCCCAGGGCACGCCGACGAAGCCGATGTCGACCTCGCCCGCGGCCTCCTCGACCGGCACGTGGGGCAGGCGCATGAAGGTGGCGATGCCGGCGAAGCGCGGCAGCACCGTGCCCGCGATCGGCTGGAAGCGGTCGCCCTGGTCGGCCATCGCCGGCTATTCTATCGCGATTGGCGGCGTCGCCAAGACGGACGGGAGGCGAGGATGAAGGCAGCGGTGTTCAAGGCGCCTGGCGCGCCGCTCGCGATCGAGGACGTGGCCGACCCCGAGCCGGGGCCGGGCGACCTGATCCTCAAGGTGCGCGCCTGCGGCATCTGCGGCACCGACATCCACTGGTCGGAGAACCGCGACCACGACGTCGGCTGGCGGGTGCTGGAGCCGGGTGCGGTGATGGGCCACGAATTCGCGGGCGAGGTGGTGGCGGTCGGGCGCGAGGCGCGCGCGGCCTGGCGGGTCGGCGACAGGGTCTGCGCCCAGCCGTTCATCGGCTGCGGGACGTGCGCCGCGTGCCGGGCGGGGCGCGGCTACTGCTGCGCGCAGGTGGCCAACCGCGCCAGCCTCGCCTTGCCCGGCGCCTATGCCGAGTACACCCGCGCCGGCGCGGCGTTCAGCCTGCGCCTGCCCGAATCGGTGAGCTTCGAGCAGGGCGCGCTGGTCGAGCCGCTCGCGGTCGGGCTGAACGCGGTCAACAAGGCGAGGCTCGAGGCCGGCGACACCGCACTCATCGTCGGCGCCGGCCCGGTCGGGCTGTCGGTGGCGCTGTGGTGCCGGTTCTTCGGCGCCCGCCACGTCGTGGTCAGCGACCTGGTCGCGCGCCGCGCCGAGGCCGCGCACGCATTCGGCGCCTCGGCCGCGATCGACGCCTCGCGCGAGGACGTGCCGAGCCGCTTCGAGGCGCTCACCGGCGGCCCGCCGCAGGTGGTGTTCGACTGCGTCGGCGTGCCCGGCAGCCTGCAGCTCGCCATCGACTACGCGCCGGTCGACGCGCGCGTGGTGGTGGTCGGGCTGTGCATGGCCGAGGACCGCATCTTCCCGGCCAAGGCGATCACCAAGGAGCTCGACCTCGCCTTCGCCTTCGTCTACCGCCGGCGCGACTTCGACATCGTCCTCGACCTGCTCGGGCGCGGGCGCATCGACGCCTCGGCGCTGGTCACCGACCATGTCGGCATCGACGCCTTCCCCGCCGCCTTCGAGGCGCTGAAGGCCCCGTCCGACCAGATCAAGGTGATGCTCGCGCCCGCCTGACCCGACACCGCCTGCGCGTCATGCCGGCCGAGCGTAAGCGAGAGCCGGCATCCATCGCGCCGCTGGCACGGGCGCGTGGACCCCGGATAACCGCTGCGCGGTTTCCGGGGTGACGGAGAGAGGGAGGGCCGGCGGGACTCGCCGGTAGGACTTACCGGGCCATGAAGAAGCGAGGCGTCGTTTACATATTGGCGAGCCGACCTAACGGTACGCTCTACGTGGGCGTGACCTCAGACCTCGTAAGGCGCGTCCAACAGCACAAGCAGGGTGAGACTGGCGGCTTCACAAGTCGGTATGGAGTGACTCGCCTCGTTTACTTCGAGATTTACGACGATATCGAAGCTGCGATCGTATGGGAAAAGCGACTCAAACGATGGCTCCGACCTTGGAAGATTGCGCTGATCGAGCGAACCAATCCCGACTGGTCCGACTTGTGGCCAAACATCGCGGGCGAGGTTGAGTGAGACCTCGCTGCGACGGCCGGCGCGACAGTATGCAATGCCCCCTCAGCGGGTCGTCCACCCACCTTTGTCATGCCGGCCGAGCGTGAGCGAGAGCCGGCATCCATCGCGCCGCTGGCACGGGCGCGTGGACCCCGGATAACCGCTGCGCGGTTTCCGGGGTGACGCGACAAATTGGGGCGGGAGACTGCGCGGCCGGCGGCTGTGTCAGTCGCCGAGGCGGCTCAGGTACTGGTTGACGAAGTCGAAGCCGACCAGGTCGACATAGGCGTCGGTCAGCTTGCGGGTAATTGGTCCCGGCACCGCGCCCGAGTCGATCCTGGCGCCGTTGAGGCTGCGCACGCCGCAGATGCACAGGCTGGTCGAGGTCAGGAACACCTCGTCGGCGATATAGGCGTCGAACAGGCTGATGTCGTGCTCTTTCACTTCGATGTCGAGCGTGCCGGCGAGCTCGATCACCGTCTGGCGGCTCACCCCCGGCAGCACGTAGTTGACCTTCGGCGTCTCCAGTTCGCCGGCGCGGACGATGAAGATGTTGCTGCCCATGCCCTCGCACAGGTTGCCGTTGACGTCGAGGGTCACCGCCCACGCCTGCGCATCGCGCGACTTCACCTCGAGGTCGCCCATGATCAGGTTCAGGTAGTTGTGGGTCTTGGCGTTGGGGCTGAGCGCATCGGGCGGCGTGCGGCGCACCGCCGGCGTGATCACGTCGATGCCGTCGCGGAACAGGCGCGCGCGCGGCTTGAGCGGCAGCGGCGTGCACTCGACGACCACGGTCGGCCCGGCGTGGGCAGAGATGTCGCCGCCCGGGACGTCGACGCCGCGCGAGATACGCTGGCCGACCCAGTAGTCCTCGTCGTCGGCGAGCAAGTGCAGGTTGCGCGCCAACACCTCTTCGGTGATATCCGTCATCTCCGCCGGGCTCAGGCCGGGATCGATGCGCACGTAGCGGAGCGACCGGTAGAAGCGCTCGATATGCTCCTTGAGCTTGAAGATGCGGTGGCCGAAGGTCCGGGTCATGTCGAACACCGCGTCGCCGTAGCGGAAGCCGCGATCGCGGAACGGCACCAGCGCCTCGCTTTCGGGCACGAACTCGCCGTTGAGGTAGACGACTCGCTGGTTGGCGCGCGCAGGCATGGCCGGACTCCTTGTGACCGAGGGGGCTCGGCGCCGATGCTATGCGGCAGCGACGGATGCTTGCAACCCGCGCGGCGGCTCGGCCCACCTCACGGCGGGGTGATTTTCCCGAACGCGGCAAGATCGTGGGCGCTATACTCGCCCCCGCGGGGCTCCGCGGCGGGCCGTCGGCGGGCCTCGCGCCGGGAAGGAGGCGCCGGTGACCGGCCGGTCACTTCGTCTTCGTTGGCTGCTGCTCGGGGTCGCGGGCGTCGCGATCGCGGCCGCCGCCCTGCGCGCCCAGGAGCCGGGCGAGGCGCGGCCCGTGGCGGTGCTCAGCGACCTCGAGGGCCCGATCGGTCCGGCCGCGACCCGCCACGTCGCAAAGACCCTGGAGGCGGCACGCGAGCGCGGCGCCGAGGTGGTGATCCTGCGCATCAACACCCCGGGTGGGCTCGCCATCAGCATGCGCGAGATCATCGCCGAGATCCTCGCCTCGCCGGTGCCCGTGGTCGGCTTCGTCGCACCCTCCGGGGCGCACGCGGCAAGCGCCGGCACCTACATCCTCTACGCCACCCACCTTGCCGCGATGGCGCCGGGCACCAACCTCGGCGCCGCCACCCCGATCATGATCGGCGGCGGCCTGCCCGGCCTGCCCTCGCCCGCCGGCGAGGACAAGGACGGCGGCAAGGGGGATGACGGCGAGGAGGGGGCGCCGCACGGCTCGCTCGAGGCCAAGGCGGTCGAGGACGCCGCCGCCTTGATCCGCGGCCTCGCCGAGATGCACGGGCGCAACGCCGAGTGGGCGGAGAAGGCGGTGCGCGAGGCCGCCAGCCTGTCGTCGAGCGAGGCGCTCGCTGCGCACGTCATCGACGTGGTCGCGCCCGACGTGGAGTCGCTCCTGGCGGCGATCGACGGGCGCACGGTCACGGTCGGCAAGACGCAGCACAGGCTCGCCACCGCCGGGCTGCAGCTCGACCACATCGAGCCCGACTTCCTGACCAAGGCGCTCGGCATCCTCGCCAACCCCAACGTCGCCTTCATGCTGATGATGCTCGGGGTCTACGGCCTGATCTTTGAGTTCGCCAACCCCGGCAGCATCGCGCCGGGCGTGATCGGCTCGATCTCGCTGATCCTCGGCCTGTACGCGCTCAACCAGCTGCCGCTCGACTATGCCGGGCTCGCGCTGGTGGTGCTCGGCATCGCGCTGATGCTGGCCGAGGCGTTCACGCCCTCGTTCGGCGTGCTCGGGGTGGGCGGCATCGCCGCGTTCGTGATCGGCTCGGCAATGCTGTTCGACACCGACGTGCCCGCCTACCAGCTGTCGTGGTGGGTGGTCGGCGGCACCGCCGGGACCAGTGCGCTGGTGCTGATGCTGATGCTGCACTTCGTGTTCATGAGCCACCGCAAGGACGTGGTGAGCGGCGCCGAGCAGATGGTGGGCGGCGAGGCGCGGGTGGTCGACTGGACGGGGGAGACCGGCTATGTGCGCATCGAGGGCGAGCGCTGGCGCGCGCGCAGCCGGCGCGCGTTCACGCCCGGCCAGACCGTGCGCGTCCACGGCATGGACGGGCTGACCTTGCTGGTCGATGCGGCGGGCGAGCGCCAAGGGGAAGACACCGAGGCCGAGGGAGGGTAGCCATGCCACTCAACTATTTCGTCTATGCGGTCGTCCTGCTGCTGCTGATCATCTTCTTCGCCGCGGCGATCAAGATCATGCGCGAGTATGAGCGCGCGGTGGTGTTCACCCTCGGCCGCTTCACCGGCGTCAAGGGGCCGGGGCTCATGATCATCATCCCGATCATCCAGCAGATCGTGCGCACGGATCTGCGCACCGTGGTCGAGGACGTGCCGACCCAGGACGTGATCTCGCGCGACAACGTGTCGGTCAAGGTGAACGCGGTGATCTATTTCCGCATCGTCGACCCGCAGCGCGCGATCATCAACGTCGAGGACTACATGTCGGCGACCAGCCAGCTCGCCCAGACCACCTTGCGCTCGGTGCTCGGCAAGCACGAGCTCGACGAGATGCTGGCCGAGCGCGAGAAGCTCAATGCCGACATCCAGCAGATCCTCGACGAGCAGACCGACGCCTGGGGGATCAAGGTCGCCAACGTCGAGATCAAGCACGTCGACATCGACGAGAGCATGATCCGCGCGATCGCCAAGCAGGCCGAGGCCGAGCGGCTGCGCCGGGCCAAGATCATCAACGCCGAGGGCGAGCAGCAGGCGGCCGAGAAGCTGGTCGAGGCGGGCGAGATCCTGGCGCGCGAGCCGAACGCGATGCTGCTGCGCTACTTCGCCGCGCTCCACGACATCGCCGGCGAGCGGTCGTCGACGATCGTGTTCCCGATCCCGTGGGGGATCATGAGCCGCATGTTCGGCGCCGCCGACGCCGGCTGAGGCCGGAGCGCCAGCTCACTCGAACCTGCCGTATTCGTGCCAGATGCGGTAGTGGGCGCGGAAGTCCTGGAGCGACGTGAACACGCTCGCGAACTCGGCGTCCTCGGCCGCGACCTCGTCCGCCACCACCAGCCACTGCTTGCGGAACGCCTCCAGCATCTCGGGCGGCCAGCGATGGATGGTGACGCCGTGCGCCCGGATCGTCGTCAGCGCGTCGGCCTGCGCCGCCTCGCCGGAGGCGAGCGAGTCGACCACCGACTCCCCGCACGCGGCCTCGATCAGCGCCTGCCGGCGCGCATCAAGCGCGCGCCAGCGCGCGAGGTTGACGATCAGCTCGCCCATGTTGGCCGGCTGGTGCCAGCCCGGCAGGTAATAGTGCTTGGCGATCTGGTCGAAGCCGAGGTCGAGGTCGATCGCCGGCATCGAGAACTCGGTGGCATCGATGGTGCCGAGCTCGAGCGCGGTGTAGATGTCGGCGCCCGGGATGATCTGGGTCGAGGCGCCGAACTTCTCGAGCACGCGCGCGCCGAAGCCGAGAAAGCGGATCTTGAGGCCGGCGAAGTCGGCGGTCGAGGCGATCGGGGCGCGGAACCAGCCCGAGCCGTCCTGGGGCACGAAGAAGCACACGATCGGATGCACGTTGTGCGGCTCGTACAGCTCCTCGTAGAGCTTCTGTCCGCCGCCGTAGCGCATCCACGCCATCAGCTCCTGGAACAGCGGCCCGAAGGGGACCGAGTTGAACACCTGGGCCGCCGGCATCTTGCCGGCCCAGTAGCCCGACGCCGACCAGCCGGCGTCGACCGAGCCGGCCGAGACCGCGTCGAACACCTCGAATGCCGGCACCAGCGCGCCGGGCTCGTAGAACTTGATCTCGATCTCGCCGCCGGACAGCAGCGCGATGCGGCTTTCCAGCCGCTTGCCCGACTCGCCGAGCAGGGTCAGCGTGCCCGGAAAGGTGCTCGCCATCTTCCAGCGCACCGGGCCGGCATCGGCCGGCGGCGCGCCCGGGACCGCGTCGGCGGTTTCCGTCGTGCCCGGCGCCCGGCCGGGGCCCGCGACCAGCGCCCCGATCACCAGCCCCACAGCCAGGCCCGCGATCCCCATTGCCCAAGCCGACCGGTTCATGGCCATCCCCCGTCGCAGTCGTTACCGCTCCGAACAAGAGTGTCCGACCAACCGTCGGGGTCAAGGACGCTGCGCCCGACCCGATCGCGCCGGCTCGTTTCGCGGGCCGCGGCCGGCGATCTTTTGATTGGCGGACCCGGGCCGAGTTGCGGCACACTCCCCGCCTTGTGCGCAGGCCGCGTCGTGTGCGGCGCAGGCATTGCGCGGGCGAAGGGGAGGGTACCGTCATGACAACCTATGTCCGTCTCGCGACCGCGGTGGCGGTCGCCCTGTCGTTGCCGGCCGCGGCACAGGCCGCGGCCATGGTGACCGCGCTCGGCGCCGGCGAGGGCGCGGTCGACATCGTCGCCTGGCCCGGCTACATCGAGCGCGGCGAAACCGACAAGGCCTACGACTGGGTCACCGACTTCGAGGCCAGGACCGGCTGCCAGGTCCGGGTCAAGACCGCCGGCACCTCGGACGAGATGGTGGCGCTGATGAACGAGGGCGGCTTCGACCTGGTCACCGCCTCGGGCGACGCGTCGCTCAGGCTGGTCTCCGGCAACCGCGTGCAGCCGGTCAATACCGACCTGATCCCGTCCTGGAGCGCGATCGACGCGCGGCTGCAGAACGCGCCCTGGCACACGGTCGACGGCGTCCATTACGGCGTGCCGTACCAGTGGGGCTCGAACGTGCTGATGTACAACACCGAGACGTTCAAGGAGCCGCCGGCGAGCTGGGCGGTGGTGTTCAAGGAGGCGGCACTGCCCGACGGCAAGCCGAACAAGGGCCGGGTGCAGGCATTCGACGGGCCGATCTACATCGCCGACGCCGCGCTCTACCTGATGCATACCCAGCCCGAGCTCGGCATCAAGGACCCCTACGAGCTCACCGAGGACCAGTACCAGGCGGCGCTCAACCTGCTGCGCGGCCAGCGCCAGATCGTCAGCCGCTACTGGCACGACCCGTTCATCCAGATCGACGACTTCACCAACGAGGGCGTGGTGGCATCGTCGTCATGGCCGTTCCAGGTCAACCTGATGGTCAGCCAAGGCAAGCCGATCGCATCCACGATCCCGGCCGAGGGCGCCACCGGCTGGGCGGACACGACCATGATGCACGCCAACGCGCCGCATCCGAACTGCGCCTATATGTGGCTCGAGCACTCGATCAATCCCAAGCTGCAGGGCGACCTCGCGGCATGGTTCGGCTCGGTGCCGGTCAACCTCGCCGCATGCCAGGGCAACGAGCTGCTCGGCGACGGGGGCTGCGCGACCAACGGCCTCGGCAACTTCGACCAGATCCAGTTCTGGCGGACGCCGGTCGCGCAGTGCGCGACGCAGGGGCAATGCGTGCCGTACTACCGGTGGGTGACCGACTACATCGCGGTGCTCGGCGGCCGCTGAGCGGCCGCCAGGCTGCGGCGTGACACGCCCCCGGAACGCCGGCGCGCGCGGCGCCGGCGGCGCCGGGGGCCTTGCGCCGGCGGTCGCGGTACGCTTCCGGGCGGTCTCGCGCCATTTCGGGCCGGTCAAGGCGGTCGATGCGGTCGACCTCGAGATCCGCGAGGGCGAGTTCTTCGCCATGCTCGGCCCGTCGGGCTCGGGCAAGACCACCTGCCTGCGCCTGATCGCCGGCTTCGACCAGCCGTCCGCCGGCCATATCGAGATCTTCGGCCAGACCGCCGAGGGCGTGCCGCCCTACCGGCGCGCGGTCAATACGGTGTTCCAGGACTACGCGCTGTTCCCGCACATGAACGTGCTCGACAACGTCGGCTACGCGCTGATGGTGCGCGGGGTACCGCGAGCCGAGCGCGAGCGGCGGGCGCGCGCCTCGCTCGAGCTGGTCAAGCTCGGCGGGCTCGAGGCGCGGCGCCCGGCGCAGCTGTCGGGCGGCCAGCGCCAGCGGGTGGCGCTGGCGCGCGCGCTGGTCAACGAGCCGCGCGCGCTGCTGCTCGACGAGCCGCTCGGCGCCCTCGACCTCAAGCTGCGCGAGCAGATGCAGGACGAGCTCAAGGCGCTCCAGCAGACGCTCGGCATCACCTTCGTGTTCGTCACCCACGACCAGGGCGAGGCGCTGTCGATGGCCGACCGGGTGGCGATCTTCGATGCCGGGCGCATCGTCCAGGTGGGCAGCCCGGAGGACGTCTACGAGCGCCCGCGCACCCGCTTCGTCGCCGACTTCGTCGGCTCGTCGAACGTGCTTGCGCCTGATTTCGCCGCCGCCCACGGCGGCGCGCGCGCCTGGACCAGCCTCAGGCCGGAGAAGATTCGCCTGGTCGCGCCGGACGGCACGGCCGCGGCGAGCCTGTCGGGGACGGTCGCCGCGGTCCAGTATCACGGCGCGACGACGCGGCTCGCGGTTGCGGTCGAGGGCGCGACGCTCGCGGTCACCACCGCCTCGGCCGGCTGCGGCGTGCGCCCGGGCGAGGCGGTGAGCCTGGCCTGGGAGCCTGCGGCGATGCACGTCATGGAGGGCGAGGCGTGATTCGCCCGGCGTTCGCAGGCGCCGGCGGCGGCAGGCTCAGCGGCCTGTCGGACGCGCTGATCCTCCGCCCGCGGCTGTTCCTGCTCATTCTGCTCGCGCCGCCGCTGTTGTGGCTCGGCATCGTCTATCTCGGCTCGCTGTCGGCGCTGCTGCTGCAATCGTTCTTCTCGATCGACGAGTTCTCGGGCGTGGTCCGCCACCAGCTCACGCTCAAGACCTACGGCGAGCTCCTCCAGCGCGCCAACCTCGACATCATCCTGCGCTCGGTGCTGATGGCCGCGGCGGTGACGGCGGCGGCGGTGGTGATCGCGTTCCCGGTTTCCTATTACGCCGCCCGCCATGCGCGCGGGCGGATCAAGGCGGCGTTCTACCTCGCGGTCATGCTGCCGCTGTGGTCGAGCTACCTGGTGCGGGTTTATGCCTGGAAGCTGATCCTGGCCAAGGAGGGGATCCTGACCTGGGTGGTCGACCGCCTCGGCCTCGGCTGGGCGCTGGACGCGCTGCTCGCGGTGCCGGTGATCGGCGGGCCGTCGCTGTCGATCAGCTACATCGGCACCTTCCTGGTGTTCCTCTACGTCTGGCTGCCGTTCATGATCCTGCCGGTCCAGGCCGCGCTCGAGCGTGTGCCGGCGAGCCTGCTCGAGGCCTCGGCCGATCTCGGCGCACGCCCGCGCCAGACCTTCCGCACCGTGGTGCTGCCGCTCGCGCTTCCGGGCGTGGTCGCGGGCTCGATCTTCACCTTCTCGCTGACCCTTGGCGACTACATCATCCCGCAGGTGATCGGCTCCTCGCGCCTGTTCATCGGCCAGGCGGTGTTCACCCATCAGGGCACCGCCGGCAACATCCCGCTCGCCGCCGCGTTCACGGTGGTGCCGATCGTGATCATGGCGCTGTATCTGTGGCTGGCCAAGCGCATGGGGGCGTTCGATGCGCTCTGACCGGACGCCGGCGCGCCTCGCGCTCAAGCTCGCCGCCGCGGGCGGGATCTTATTCTTGCACCTGCCGCTCGCCCTGATCCTGCTCTACGCCTTCACCACCGAGGACAAGAGCTACCAGTTCCCGCCGCCCGGGCTGACCGCCAAGTGGTTCGCGGTCGCCTGGGGGCGCCCGGACATCTGGCAGGCGCTGTGGCTTTCGGTCAGGGTCGCCGCGATCTCGACCGCCGCGGCGCTGGTGCTCGGCACACTCGCCGCCGCGGCGGTGTCGCGGGCGCGATTCTTTGGCCGGGAGACGATTTCCCTGCTCATCATCCTGCCGATCGCGCTGCCCGGGATCATAACCGGCATCTCGCTGCGCGCTGCGTTCAACCTGATCGACATCCCATTCTCGTTCTGGACCATCGTGCTGGGGCACGCGACGTTCTGCGTGGTGGTGGTCTACAACAACGCGCTCGCCCGTTTCCGGCGCACCTCGGCGTCCTTGATCGAGGCCTCGATGGACCTTGGCGCCGACGGTTTCCAGACCTTCCGCCACGTCGTGCTGCCGAACATCGCCACCGCGTTGCTCGCCGGCGGCATGCTCGCCTTCGCGCTCTCCTTCGACGAGGTCATCGTCACCACCTTTACCGCCGGGCAGCAGTCGACCTTGCCGATCTGGATGCTGAGCGAGCTGGTGCGCCCGCGCCAGCGCCCGGTCACCAACGTCGTCGCGGTGTTCGTCATTGCCGTCACCTTCCTGCCGATCCTTGCGGCCTACTACCTGACGAGAGGCGGCGGCGAGGGCGCCGAGCAGGCCAAATAAGGGGAGGATGTGCGCCATGCAGACCGGGATGCTGATCGCGGGCGAGCTGGTCGCCGGCGCGGGCGCGCCCGAGCGGGTGCTGAACCCGAGGACCGGGGAGGCGATCGTCGAGGTGCCCGAGGCGTCGGCCGACCAGGTCGAGGCCGCGGTCGGCGCGGCGGCGAAGGCCTTCGCGACCTGGTCCAGGACCACGCCGGGCGAGCGCGCGGGCTTGCTGCTCAAGCTCGCCGATCGGATCGAGGCCGAGGCCGACGCCTTCGCCGCGCTCGAGGCGCTCAACTGCGGCAAGCCCAAGCATCTCGTGCTCGCCGACGAGATTCCGGCGATCGTCGATTGCCTGCGCTTCTTCGCCGGCGCCGCGCGCTGCCTGCCGGGCAGCGCCGCGGGCGAATACCTGCCAGGCTACACGTCGATGATCCGCCGCGACCCGGTCGGGGTGGTGGCCTCGGTCGCGCCGTGGAACTACCCGCTGATGATGGCGGCGTGGAAGATCGCCCCGGCGCTCGCCGGCGGCAACACGGTGGTGATCAAGCCGTCCGAGCAGACGCCGCTGACCACGCTCAGGCTCGCCGAGTGCGCCGCCGGCATCCTGCCCGAAGGCGTGCTCAAC
>DASWHU010000033.1:0-1761 GCA_036398035.1 Alphaproteobacteria bacterium
GGCGCGAGCGCGAGGCGGGCGGCGGCGAGCCGCGTGATCTCGGACCACAGAAGCAGCCCCGGCGCGACCTCGACGGCGACCTCGACGGCGCCGGAATCGCGCGCCGCGATGCGCGCCACCGTGCCGGGGAGGATGTTGAGCACGCTGATGTCGCGCGGCGGCTGCAGCGCGAGCGCCACGTCGCGCGCACGCACGCGCAGGCGTATGCGCGCGCCAACGGCGGCATCGAGCCGCCCGACCCTGAGCACGCCCGCGGCCGAGTCGAGCTCGGTGACGCCGTGGCCCTCGTCGTGGCGCGCCACCGTGGCGGCGATCACCGTGCCGGCCTCGGCAAAGCCGGTGTCGGCGACCAGCTCGAGGCTGCTCGCGATTTGTTCAACGGGCCCGACCGCGCGCACCCGGCCGTCGTCGATCAGCGCCATGGTGTCGGCGATCGCAAGCACCTCGTCGAGCGCGTGGCTGACATAGACCATGGGCACGCCGAGCTCGGTGTGCAGGCGCTCGATGAACGGCAGCACCTCCGCCTTGCGGGCGGGATCGAGCGCCGCCAGCGGCTCGTCGAGCAGCAACAGCCGCGGGCTGGTGAGCAGCGCCCGGCCGATCGCCACCCGCTGCTTCTCGCCCCCCGACAGCCCCCTCGGCCGGCGCTCGAGCAGGCTGGCGATGCCGAGCAGCCCGACCACCTGGTCGAAGCCGACCTGGCGCTCGCCGGGCGGCGTCCGCTTCATGCCGTAGACCAGGTTGGCGCGCACCGACAAATGCGGGAACAGGCGCCCGTCCTGGAAGATGTAGCCGACGCGACGGCGCTCGGCCGGCACGTCGATGCCGGCGTCCGAGTCGTAGAGGACGCGGCCGTGGACCGCGATATGGCCGCAATCGGGGCGCCTGAGGCCGGCGATGATATCGAGCAGCGAGGTCTTGCCGGCGCCAGAGCGGCCGAACAGGGCGGTGATCCCGGCCTCGGGCAGATCGAGGCGGATGTCGAGCGAGAACGTCCCGATCGCGCTCCGGACCGCCAGCGAGATCACGTCTCAGCGCCCGAGCCGCACCTGGATGCGCCGCGCCAGCAGCTCCGAGGCAAGCAGCGCGCCGAGCGCCAGCACCAGCGATATCGCCGCCAGGCGCAGCGCCGGCGCATCCCCGCCCGGGACCTGGGTGTAGGTGTAGAGCGCCACCGGCAGGGTGCGCGTCTCGCCCGGGATGTTGGAGACGAAGGTGATGGTGGCGCCGAACTCGCCCAGGCTGCGCGCGAACGACAGGATCGCGCCGGTAAGCACGCCCGGCATGATCAGCGGCAGGGTAACGGTTAGGAAGACACTCATCGGCCCCGCGCCGAGGGTGCGCGCGGCGTCCTCTAGGCCGCGATCGACCGCTTCCAGCGACAGCCGGATCGCGCGCACCATGAGCGGGAAGCCCATCACCGCCGAGGCCACCGCCGCGCCCTGCCACTTGAACGCGACCGTGATGCCGAGCAGATCGTAGAGCGGCTCGCCGATCACGCCCTTGCGCCCGAGCAGGACCAGGAGCGCGTAGCCGACCACCACCGGCGGCAGCACCAGCGGCAGGTGGACGAGGCCGTCGACCAGGCTCTTGCCGGGAAAGCTCCGCCGGCACAGCAGCCAGGCGAGGGCGATGCCGAGCGGCAGGCTCACGGCGACGCTCCAGGCGCCGACCCGCAGGCTGAGCGCGAGCGCCTGCCACTCCTCCGGCCCGAGCGGCGGCAAGGCTCAGTCGACCGCGAAGCCGTAGCGGGCGAAGATC
>DASWHU010000034.1:0-10890 GCA_036398035.1 Alphaproteobacteria bacterium
GCTCAGGCGGGCGGGCGACACGGTGGCGGTGCTCGCCTTCTTCGTCATCGCCATCGTGCTGTTCCCGCTCGGCGTCGGGCCCGAGGCCGAGCTGCTGGCGCGGATTGCCGCCGGCACCATCTGGGTGGCGGCGCTGCTCGCGGCGATGCTGTCGCTCGACCGCCTGTTCGCCGCCGACCACGACGACGGCAGCCTCGACCTGCTGCTGCTCGTGCCCCTGCCGCTGCCGGCGGTGGTGCTGGCCAAGTGCGCCGCCCATTGGCTGACCACGGGGCTGCCGCTGATGGTCGCGGCGCCGCTGTTGGCGGTGCTGATGAGCCTGCCGCTCGCCGGCTTCGCCGCCCTCCTCGCGGCGATGGCGCTCGGCACGCCCACGCTCAGCCTGATCGGCGCCATCGGCGCGGCGCTGACGGTGGGGGTGCGCCGCGGCGGGGTGCTGGTGCCGCTGCTGGTCTTGCCCTTGGTGATCCCGGTGCTGATATTCGGGGTGGCCGCGGTCGACGGCGCGGTCGCGGGCACCGGCGCGGGCGGCCAGCTTAAGGTGCTGGGCGCGCTGCTCGCCGGCGCGCTTGCGCTCGCCCCGTGGGCGGCGGCGGCCGGCCTGCGCCTGGCCGCGGAATGAGACGAGGAGAGGCCCGGATGGCGTCCACCCTGCACCGGTTCGCCAACCCCAGCCGGTTCATGCGCCTGGCGGATGCGGTGCTGCCGTGGGCCGTGGGCGTGGCCGCGCTCTTGGTCCCGCTCGGTCTGTACCTGGCGCTGATCGCCTCGCCGCCCGACTACCAGCAGGGCGAGTCGGTGCGCATCATGTATATCCACGTGCCGGCCGCGTGGATGGCGCTGTTCGTCTACGTGCTGATGGCGGCTGCGAGCGCGGCCGGGCTGATCTGGCGGCACCCGCTCGCCGACATCGCGGCGCGCGCCGCCTCGCCGATCGGCGCCGGCTTCACCTTCGTCGCGCTGTGCACCGGCGCGCTGTGGGGCCAGCCGATGTGGGGCACCTGGTGGGTGTGGGACGCGCGGCTGACCTCGGTGCTGATCCTGTTCTTCCTCTATCTCGGCCACATGGCGCTGTACGACGCCTTCGACGACGCCACCAAGGGCGCGCGCGCGGCGGCGATCCTGGCGCTGGTCGGCGTGGTCAACGTGCCGATCATCCACTACTCGGTGGAGTGGTGGAACACGCTCCATCAGCCGGCGAGCATCCTGCGCGGCGGCGGGCCGTCGATCGATGCCAGCATGCTGTGGCCGCTGTTCGTGATGATGGGCGCGTTCAAGGCTTATTTCCTCGCCGTGCTGCTGGTGCGCATGAAGTCGGAGCTGCTCGCCGCGCGCATCCGCGGCCTGCGCGTGAGCCAGGTGCAGGCGGCGGAGCTCGCGCCCGGGGCGGCGCCGGTATCGGGAGCCGAGACGGGATGAGCGCGCTGGCCGGGTTCCTGGCGATGGGCGGCTACGCCCAGTTCGTGTGGCCGGCCTACGCGGTGGCGGCGGCGGTGCTCGCCGGGCTCGCGCTGGCGGCGGCAAGGCGCCTGCGCGCGCGCCGCGCCGAGCTCGCCGCGCTCGAGGCGCGGGTGGGCACGGCGCGCCGCAGGGGGCGGGCGTGAGGACGCCCTTCAAGCGCAAGACGCTCCGCCTGTACGCGGTGCTCGCCGGCCTGGTCCTGCTCGGGACTGCGGCGGCGCTGGCGCTAAGCGCGTTCGAGGACAACCTGGTGTTCTTCTACGGCCCCACCGAGCTCGCCGAGCTAGGCATCGGGCCCGGCCGGACGGTGCGCATCGGCGGCCTGGTCGAGGAGCACAGCGTCCGCCGACTCGACGACGGGCTGTCGGTCGAGTTCCGGGTCACCGACCTCCGGACCACATTGCCGGTGCGATTCACCGGGGTGCTGCCCGACCTGTTCCGCGAAGGCCAGGGCGTGGTCGCCGAGGGCGTGCTGGGTGGCGACGGCACCTTCGTCGCCCGCCAGGTGCTGGCCAAGCACGACGAGACCTACATGCCGCCCGAGGTCGCCGAGACGCTCAGGAAGTCCGGCCACTGGCAGGGCGAGGAGGCGGCGCGATGATCGTCGAGACCGGACATTTCGCGCTCGCGCTCGCGCTGGTGGTGGCGCTGGTGCAGGCGAGCCTGCCGCTGATCGGGGCGCAGCGCGGCGAGGCGGCGTGGATGGCGCTGGCGCGGCCCGCGGCGGCGGTGCAGCTCGCGGCGGTGGCGGCGGCGTTCGCCGCGCTCACCCACGCCTACGTCGTCTCCGACTTCTCGGTCGCCAACGTGGTCGCCAACTCGCACACCGCCAAGCCGTTGCTCTACAAGCTCACTGGCGTATGGGGCAACCACGAGGGCTCGCTGCTCTTGTGGGTGCTGATCCTGGCGCTGTTCGGGGCTGCGGTCGCGGCCTTCGGCGGCAACCTGCCGCCGGCGTTGCGGGCGCGCGTGCTCGCCGTCCAGGCGATGATCGCGGTGGGCTTCCTCGCCTTTATGCTGTTCACCTCGAACCCGTTCGCGCGCGCCTTCCCGCCGCCGCTCGACGGCAACGACCTCAACCCGCTGCTGCAGGATCCCGGCCTCGCCTTCCACCCGCCGTTCCTCTATCTCGGCTATGTCGGCTTCTCGATCACCTTCGCGTTCGCGATCGCGGCCCTCATCGAAGGCCGGGTCGACGCCACCTGGGCGCGCTGGGTGAGGCCGTGGGCGCTGGCCGCGTGGAGCTTCCTCACCGTCGGCATCGCGCTCGGCAGCTGGTGGTCCTATTACGAGCTCGGCTGGGGCGGCTGGTGGTTCTGGGACCCGGTCGAGAACGCCTCGTTCATGCCCTGGCTCGCGGGCACCGCGTTGCTCCACTCCTCGATCGTGTGCGAGAAGCGCGAGGCGCTCAAGTCGTGGACCGTGCTGCTCGCCATCGTCGCGTTCTCGTTCAGCCTGCTCGGCACCTTCCTGGTGCGCTCGGGCGTGCTGACCTCGGTCCACGCCTTCGCCACCGACCCGGCGCGCGGGGTGTTCATCCTCGCCTTCCTGGTGCTGGTGATCGGCGGCTCGCTCGCCCTGTACGCGGTGCGCGCGCCGCGGCTGCGCGCCGGCGGCCTGTTCGCGCCGCTCAGCCGCGAGGGCCTGCTGGTGCTCAACAACCTGTTGTTCGCGACCGCCGCCGCGACCGTGCTTCTCGGCACGCTCTACCCGCTGTTCGTCGACGCGCTCGGCGCCGGCAAGGTGTCGGTCGGCCCGCCCTACTTCAACGCCGTGTTCATCCCGCTGATGGCGCCGCTGATCGCGCTCGCGGGGCTGACGCCGCTGATGCCGTGGAAGCGCGGCGACCTCGCCGGCGTGCTCGGCCGGCTCAAGGCCGCGGTCGCCGCCGCGGGCCTGGCCGCGCTCGCCGTCCTCGTGCTCGCCGACCGCGGCGGGCTCTTGGCCGCGCTCGGCATCGCGCTTGCGGCGTGGCTTGCGGCCTCGGTCGCCGTCGAATGGGCATCGCGCGTCCGCCTGTTGCGCGCCCCGCTCGCCGAGTCGCTCGGCCGGGCGCGCGCCTTGCCGCGCGCCGCCTACGGCATGAGCCTCGCCCATCTCGGCGCCGCGATCATGGTCGCCGGCATCACCGCGTCCTCGTCGTGGCAGGTCGAGAGCTTCCAGGTGATGCGCCCGGGCGAGTCGGTCACGGTGGCCGGCTACGACTGGCGCTTCCATGGTGTCGAGGCCCTGGACGGCCCCAACTATTCGATCACGCGCGCGCGCCTGACGGTCAGCCGCGACGGCCGCGAGGTCGCCGAGATGCTGCCCGAGAAGCGCTTCTATCCGGTCGCGCGCATGCCGACCACCGAGGCCGCGATCCACACCACCTGGCTCGCCGACCTGTACGCGGTGATCGGCGACGGCGACGGCGAGGGCGGCTTCAGCACGCGCCTCTACTACAACCCGCTGGTGCCGTGGATCTGGCTCGGCGCGATCGTGATGGCGCTGGGCGGGGCGACCTCGCTCACCGACCGCCGCCACCGGGTCGGCGTGCCGCGGCGGGCGCAGGCGCACGCGGCCGGCGCGCGCGCCTAAGGCGATGGCGGCGCGGCACTGGCTCTACGTCGTCCCGGCGGCGGTGTTCGCGACTCTTGCGGGCCTGCTCTACTGGGGCTTGTTCCAAGACCCGAGCCAGGTGCCGACGGTCATGGCGGGCCGCACATTGCCGGCCTTCGACCTGCCTCCGGTCGACGGCGCAACCCCGGGCCTAGCCAGCAGCGACGTCAAGACCGGCGAGATCAGCGTGATCAACGTGTTCGCCTCGTGGTGCGTGCCGTGCCGCGCCGAGCACCCGCAGCTCACCGAGATCGCCGCGCTCGAGGGGGTGCATCTCTACGGCATCGACTACAAGGACACGCCCGAGGACGTGCGCGCGTTCCTCGACGACCTCGGCGATCCCTATGCGCGCATCGGCGCGGATGCGGACGGGCGGGTCGGCATCGACCTCGGCGTCTACGGCGTTCCCGAGACCTACTTCGTCGGCCGCGACGGCCTGATCCACTACAAGCATATCGGCCCGATCGCGCCGGAGCACATGACCAAGCGCATCCGGCCGCTGATCGAGCGCCTGAAGCAATGACTCGCGTCGCGCGGCGTCTCGCCGGCATGGTCCTTGCCGCGCTCATGGTTGGCGTGGCGGCGACGGCGGCGCTCGCCTTCCAGACCGACACGCCGCTTGCCGATCCTGCGCAGGAGGCGCGCGCGGTGGCGCTGGCCAAGGAGCTGCGCTGCCTGGTCTGCCAGAACCAGTCGATCATGGAATCGGACGCGGATCTGGCCAAGGACCTGCGCGGCATCGTGCGCGAGCGCATTGCCGCCGGCGATTCCGACGCGCAGGTCAAGCAGTACGTGGTCGAGCGCTACGGCGACTTCGTGCTGCTGAGGCCGCCGTTCAAGGCCAAGACCTGGGCGCTGTGGCTCGGCCCGGCGCTGATCGCGGCGGCGGCACTCGCGGCGCTCGCCGCGGTCTGGCGCCGGCGCGCGTCGCGGGCCCAGGGCCCGGCGCCGCTCACCGAGGCCGAGCGGGCGCGGCTGCGTGATTTGCTTGGGGATGACGCGTGAGTGCAGCCGCGTGGGCGCTGTTCGGCGCGTTGCTGGTCGCCGCAGTCGCGGTGCTCGCGCGCGCCGCGCTCGCCGGCGCACGCCGCGGCGGCGGCGAGGCGCGCGCCGCCTACGACCTGCAGATCTACCGCGACCAGCTCGCCGAGCTCGACAACGATCTCGACCGCGGCGTGGTCAGTCCCGAGCAGGCACAGGCCGCGCGTACCGAGATCGAGCGCCGGGTACTGGCGCTCGGCACGGCGCCGGACCGGGGGCCGGCGCGGGCGGGGCGGCGCACGGGCGGGGTCACGGCGGGCGCGCTGGCGATCGCGGTGCCGGCGCTCACGGCCCTGATCTACGCGCTGGTGGGAACGCCCGGCGCGCCCGACATGCCGCTGGCTGCGCGCGAAAGCGTGGCCCCGCCCGAGATGCCGGCCGACGTCGAGGAGGCGGTCGGGCGCCTGGCGGCGCGGCTCGAGTCCGAGCCCGACGACCTGCAAGGCTGGCTGCTGCTGGGGCGCTCCTACGCCTTCCTCGAGCGCTACGACCAGGCGGCGGTCGCGTTCGGCACCGCCGCCGCGCTCGTGCCCGACGACACCGAGGTCGCCGCCGCCTACGGCGAGGCGCTGCTCTTTGCCGCCGACGGGGTGGTGACGCCGGCTGCGCGGGAGCAGTTCGAGGCCGTGCTCGCGCGCGATGCCAAGCATGAGGGCGCGCGGCTCTATCTCGGCATGGCGGCGGCGCAGGCGGGCGAGCTCGAGCGCGCGTTCGACATCTGGCGCGCGCTCGCCGAGGACGCCGACGGCTCGGAGCCGTGGCTCGCCGCGCTGCGCGCGCAGCTGATGGCACTCAGCCGCGAGCTCGGCGTCGAGGCCCCGGCGGTGGCGCTGGAGGCGGCGCCGACCGCGCCGGCAGCGGAGGCTCCGGGGCCCGGGCCCGAGGACCTCGAGATGGCGGCCGGGATGTCGCCGGACGAGCGCATGGCGGCGATCGACAGCATGGTCGCGCGGCTCGAAGGGCGGCTGATCGAGCATCCGGACGACCCGGACGGCTGGAAGCGGCTCGGGCGCGCGAAGCGCGTTCTCGGCGACCTCGCCGGCGCGCGCGCGGCCTACGGCGAGGCGGTCAAGCGCGCGCCCGCGGACGGCGCGGCACTCGCCGGTCTCGCCATGGTCATGGTCGAGCAGACGGGGCCCGAGACCGTGACCCCGGAGGCGGCGGACCTGTTCCGGCGCGCGCTCGCCCTCGAGCCCGCCAACGGCGAGGCGCTCTGGTTCCTCGGCCTCCTCGCCGCCCAGAGCGGCGATGCCGACCAGGCGGTGGCGATGTGGCGCCGCCTGCTCGGCCAGCTCGCGCCCGGCAGCGACGAGCACCGCATGCTCAGCCGGCGCATCGACGAGCTGGCGGCGAAGGAGTGAGCGGCGCACGTGTCCGCGCCGCCTCGGATTGGATTGGCGCGTGCCGCCGGGTGCGCTAGTTTTTCGCCGACAGGATCACGGCGGCCGGCACCGCCTGCGGCCGCAGAAAGGATTCCGCCATGAGCGTCGCACGCGCCGCCGACCCGGCCGACCCCGGCCGCGATTTCGCCGACTTCTGGAACCGGGTCCTGGCGCCGAAGTTCATCCGCTACAAGCACATCATGGTCGACGGCCTGACCCATCACAGCGAGGCGATCTTCCCGTCGCTGCCGGTCAGGCAGGGCGACGCGGTGCTCGACGTCGGCTGCGGCTTCGCCGACACCGCGATCCGGCTGGCGAGAACGGTCGGCGCGCGCGGCCGAGTCGCCGGCATCGATTGCTGCGCGGCGTTTCTCGACGTCGGCCGCGCCGACGTCGCCGCCGCCGGGCTGTCGAACGTCACCCTCATCCTGGGCGACGCCCAGAGCTATCCGTTCGAGCCGGAGTACGATTTCGTGTTCTCGCGCTTCGGCACGATGTTCTTCGAGAACCCCGTGTGGGGGCTGAGGAACATGCGCACCGCGCTCAAGCCCGGCGCGGCCATGACCATGATTGTCTGGCGAACGATCGACGACAATCCCTGGCTCGGCCTGCCCAAGAAGGTCGTGCTCGACTTCCTGCCGCCGCCGGGCGAGAGCGCCGAGACCTGCGGCCCCGGGCCGTTCTCGATGGCCAACCGGGACACGGTCACCGGCATGCTCAAGGCCGCCGGGTACCTGGAGCCCGCCTTCAAGCGCGTCGACGCCCCGGTGCGGGTCGGCAAGACGGTCAAGGACTCGACGGATTTCCAGCTCGCGCTCGGCCCGGCGGGCGAGGTGTTCCGCGAGGCGGGCGAGCTGGCGGAGCGGCGCCGTGCCGAGATCGAGGCCGCGCTCGGCGAGGCGATCGCGCCCTACCAGACCGACGAAGGCGTGGTGATGCAGTCGAGCTCCTGGGTGGTCACCGCGCGCAATCCCGGATAGCGGCCCCCGCGCCGCCCGCCCGCCCGCGCGCGTCGGCGCGGGTGCAACTCAATCGGTCGGCGGGCGCGCGCCGAGCCTGTCGATCGCGGCCCATACCCGGCGCAGGGTCGCCGGGTCCTTGTACGGCACGCGTTCGGGGTCGATGCCGCCCTTGGGGCTCAACCTCTGCACCTCGGCGAGCTCGGCGCGCCCGTCCTCGTCGCGGCCGAGCTCCGAGTAGGCCGCGGCCAGGATCTGGTGCGCCGCGGGGAAATCCGGGTTGCGCTCGAGCGAGCGCTTGAGGAACTCGACCGCCTGCTGGTGGCGGCCGGCGAGGAAATGCGCGTGGCCGACTTGCATCAGCAGGTCGAAGCGGACGTTGGGGTCGAGCCGCATCGCCTTCTCGGCCATCGCGATCGCGTTCTCGGGCTCGCCCGCGAACACGTAGATGCCTGAAAGCATGATGTAGGCGTCGGCGTAGTTGGGATCGAGCGCGATCGCCTTGAGCCCGGCGGCGATGGCGACATCGTGCTGGCGCTGCCAGGACTTGACCCAGGCGAGCCGGGCAAGGGCGAGCGGCAAATCGGGGTCGAGCGCGACCGCCTTCTCGGCCGCCGCCGCGGCCTTGTTCAGCGTGTCGGCGTCGTCGGTCCAGGAATAGGCCCAGTCGCGGAAAAAGACGTAGGCGAGCTCGGCATAGGCGCCGGCGAATCCGGGATCGAGCGCGATCGCCTTGTCAAGCATCTCCTCGGCCAGGCGATTGGTCTCGCGCGTGGTGCGGTCCTTGTAGGCGCGCCCGCGCAGGAAGTAGTCGTAGGCCTCGACGTTGTCGGTCAGCTTGCGGGTGGCCGCCGGGGACGCCGGCCCGGCCAGCTCGAGCTCGAGCGCGGCGACGATCTGGCGGGTAATGTCGTCCTGGACCGCGAAGATGTCGGTCAACTCGCGGTCGTAGCGCTCCGCCCAGACATGGCCGCCGGACTCCGCGTCGATCAGCTGGGCGGTGACCCGCACCTGCTCGCCGGCGCGCCGCACGCTGCCCTCGACCACGTAGCGCACGCCGAAGGCGCGCGCCACCTCGGGCACGTCGACCGACCGGCCCTTGTACTGGAAGGTCGAGTTGCGCGCGATCACGAACAGGCCGTGGATGCGCGACAGCTCGGTGATGATGTCCTCGGTCAGCCCGTCGCTGAAGTACTCCTGCTCGGCCTCCTCGCTCATGTTGGTGAACGGCAGCACGGCGATCGACGGCCCGTCGGGCACGGTCAGGGCGAGCGCGCTCGCAGCCGCCGGCACCGTGTCCGGGCCTGCATTGCGCCCGGCCGTCGGCGTCGGGCGCTCGATCGCCCACAGCGCCGCCACCGCCGCCACCACCGCGACCAGCGCCGCCGCGCCGGCCCGGAGCCGGCGGCGTCCCCTCGCCGCCGACGCGGGCCGCCCGCCGGTGCCATCCGCGGCGTCGGTCACCCGCCAGGCGCGCACCGGCTCGGCGATGTTCTTGACCTTGTGGGTGCCGCCATCGAGGAAGCCGACATCGAGCTTGCCGCGCACCTGCATGTGCGCCGATTCCGAGACCACCACCGTCCCCGGCTCGGCGAGAGCCTCAAGGCGCGCGGCGATGTTGACGCCGTCGCCGTAGATGGTGCCGTCGTCTTGGGCGATGACGTCGCCCAGGTTGACGCCGATGCGGAACAGCATGCGCCGGTCCGCCGGCAGCGGCGCGTTGCTCTCGGCCTGCGCCGCCTGCACCTCGAGCGCGCACTCGACCGCCTCGACCACGCTCGCGAACTCGGCCAGCACGCTGTCGCCGGCAGTGTCGACGACCCGCCCGCCGCGCGCCGCGATGCGCTCGCGGAAGCGTGCCCGCGCCTGGTTCAGCGCGCGCACGGTCGCCGCCTCGTCCGAGGCCATCAGTCGGCTGTAGCCGGCGACGTCCGCACTGAGGATCGCGGCCAGCTTGCGCTTGGTGCCGGTGTCCGCCATCGCGACGATGTCCATCGTCAACCTGCCCGAAAGTCTAGACCAAGCCGTGGCGGGGCGGAAATTGGGGGATTATCCGCTTGACGTACTATCGCGCCTTGCAATAGGGTGAGTTCGCATGACAGGCCAGAGAGTTACCGATGACATTGAGATCACTCCAGAAATGATCGAAGCAGGAGCCTCGATTCTTTGCCATTTCCAGACGGAGACGGCAGGTGAAGATTACTGGGCAGAAGAAGTGTACAAAGCAATGGCCTCTCGGAAACCGCATAGATCAAACCCATGGTTTCCCCACCTTTTTGCGAAGTTCCTCATAGCTAACAAGTTGTGTTGAATACGCTATGTGCTTACATCTATCTTGCATTAGATAATTTAGGCAAAGTTGAAGATTAACAATAAATGTTTCGCGATTGTTCTTTGGTGTTTTAATTTTTTTGCTTGTAGGAGTGCCGAATCGTGCATCTGGATAAGTTTCATGTCGTTCGTGGAGATTTAGTTTAGGCAAATGTTTGGTAAATTTAGGATCATCGGAATCGAAATTAACACCCATGTTGTGGGCAAAGAAATTGCGAATTCTACATATACCCAGCATTGTTTCGCGAACATGGCTTTCGATTCCCCAAAGCATATAGAGAACATCAATTTGTGCTGACGTGCTGGAAAGGGGCTTGGTTAGATCAAAGAGACGGTCCGAGACATCTTTGTTGTCGCGCATTCGTTCCTTAAGTGTTCGCTCCACGGCTTCTTCGAGGAATGTTCCGCCGATGATAGCGACGACAATATCATCGGCTGACGACATGAGATGCGTTATAGCTTCGAATTTGACATCATGATCTCCAAAGATAGGCCAAACCATGGTAGACTCTCCATATGGCAAACAAGCGATCAATTGGCACAGCCAAAGAAGCGTCAGCGGAACAACGCGATACGCTGCTACTCAAGCTCTTGCAAACGGCACCCCAGCCTCGACCAAAACGAAAACGGGATCATAAGAATGAGGGACCGGACACGGAGCCCGGCCCCTCGGGGTCTACGTCAACAATGTCACGATCACCCAAGCGATCGCCCAGACGATCGCGGCCACGTTGACGTGTACCCTGACAACCAGAATGGTCGTCTTCATAACAAGACGGCCTTTCTGGCCCACGGCGCCGCGAACCAAAAAGGTTGGCGGTATCGCGCCCGTCGAACAAGCTTAACCGCTGTTCACAGGAAGCATCGGCCCACTCTTCACGTTGTACACCCATGTCGAGCGGTCCCACGGTCGGTAGCCCGGCCATTACTGGATGGGGCCTCGTGGGTCACGGAGTATCCCGGCCAGAGTAGCCGCGCCGATTCGCGGGGCTGGTTGGGGTCCGCTTGTAGAGGGTGGGCCGATTCTCTACTCAGAGTCGAGTTGATTTTTGCGCCAGCGCAAGAAGGTTCGCGCCTTCTGTTTAGGCGTGCGCGGCTTCGTCAGTCCGCCGATAGGT
>DASWHU010000035.1:0-1575 GCA_036398035.1 Alphaproteobacteria bacterium
CCCGGTCGCGTTCGGGCAACGGATCGCGCACTTGGCTAACCATTTCATCTGGTACGGGACGCGCAAGCCGTTCGCGACGCTCACCCAGTCGTTCCGCGAGACTGCCGACGGGGCGTTCAACGCCCATCATTACCGCTACGCGCCCGACATGAGCACGTTCCTGGTCGAGTGCGAGGCGGCCACGTTCGCCCGCGCCGGCTTCGCGCGCGCGAGCGAGGCCGACATCAAGGGCTATTGCGAGCGGCTGTTCGCGGACGAGCTCGACGGTCACGAGCTGCTGTCGAACAGGTCGGTCTGGAGAAACTTCCCGCAAATAACCAACGATCGCTGGTTCGCCGGCAACCGGGTGCTGGTCGGCGACGCGCTGCACACCGCGCATTTCTCGATCGGCTCGGGCACGCGGCTCGCGCTGGAAGACGCGATCGCGCTGGCCGGCGCGCTCAGGGCGCACGATTATGACATCCAGCCGGCGCTCGCGGCCTATCAGGCGGCGCGCCGGCCCGTCGTCGACAAGATGGTGCGCGCCGCCGACGCCAGCGCCACTTGGTACCAGGACTTCGCCACCCATATGAAGCACGAGCCATGGCGCTTCGCCTACAGCTACATCCAGCGCTCCGGGCGCATCGACGGCGCCCGCCTGCGTCGGATCGCGCCGGCCTTCGCGCGCGAGCTCGCGCGGCGCGGCATACTGGACGAGGCTGACAACGTGGAGTCCACGCGATGATCGACCGCAGGCTTTCGGTCGCGCCGATGATGGACCGGACCGACCGGCACGGCCGGTTCTTCCTGCGCCAGCTCTCGCGCCGCGTGCTGCTCTATACCGAGATGGTGCCGGCGGCGGCCCTGGTGCACGGCGACGCCGAGCGCTGGCTCGCGTTCGACGCCAGCGAGCGGCCGCTCGCGCTGCAGGTGGGCGGCGGCGATCCCGGGCCGCTCGCGGCTTGCGCGCGGCTTGCGCATGCGCGCGGCTTCGACGAGATCAACCTCAATGTCGGCTGCCCGAGCGAGCGGGTGCGGCGCGGCTGCTTCGGCGCCGCCTTGATGGCCGAGCCCGAGCGGGTCGCGGCGTGCGTCGCCGCGATGCGCGCCGCCGCGCCGCTGGCGGTCACGGTCAAGACCCGGATCGGCATCGACGACCACGACGACTACGGCTTTCTCGCCGGCTTCGTGGCGACGGTCGCGGCGGCCGGCTGCGCCGCCTTCATCGTGCACGCGCGCAAGGCGGTGCTCGGCGGGCTCAGCCCGCGCCGGAACCGCGAGGTTCCGCCGCTGCGCTACGACCGCGTCTGGCAACTCAAGCGCGACTTCCCGGCACTCGAGATCGTGGTCAACGGCGGCGTGCGCACGCTGGAGGCGGTGCACGAACAGCTTTGCCATGTCGACGGCGTGATGATCGGCCGCGCGGCCTACGACGACCCGTATCTGCTGGCCGACGCCGACCGGGCGATCTTCGGCGCCCCGGCGCACGCCCCGGACCGCCACCAGGTGGTCGACCGGATGCTGCCCTACATTGCGCGCGAGCAAGGCGGCGCGGTGCCGCTCCAGGCGATCACCCGCCACATGCTCGGCCTGTTC
>DASWHU010000036.1:0-10358 GCA_036398035.1 Alphaproteobacteria bacterium
CGCGCCCGCCTCGGCGGCGGCGATCAGGCCGTCCGTGAACGGGAAGAACGCGTCCGAGGCGACCGCAGCGCCGTCGGTGCGCCGGCCGCTCTCGCCCGCCGCGCGCGCGGCATCGCCCGCCTTGGCGACGGCGAGGCGGACCGCATCCACCCGGCTCATCTGCCCCGCGCCGATGCCCACGGTCGCGCCGCCCTTGGCGTAGACGATGGCGTTCGACTTGACGTGCTTGGCGACCGTGAACGCGAAGGTGAGGTCGGCGATCTCGGCCTCATCCGGCGCGCGCCGGGTGACGACCTTGAGGTCGGCGGGCCCGATCCGCCGCGCGTCGCGGTCCTGGACCAGCACGCCGCCCGCGACCGAGCGCAGCGCGAGCGCGGGCGCCTGCGGGTCGGGCAGCGCGCCCGCGACCAGCAGGCGCAGGTTCTTGCGCTCGGCGAACACCGCGCGCGCCTCGGCATCCGCCTCAGGCGCAATCACCACCTCGGTGAACAGCTCACAGACCGCGCGCGCGAGCGCCGCATCGAGCGCGCGGTTGACCGCGACGATGCCGCCGAAGGCGCTCAACGGATCGCAGGCGAGCGCGCGCCGGTAGGCATCGAGCGAGGTCTTGCCGACCGCCACCCCGCACGGGTTGGCGTGCTTGACGATCGCCGCCGCCGGCCGCTCGAGCTCGGCCACCAGCTCGTAGGCCGCATCGGTGTCGGCGATGTTGTTGTAGCTCAGCTCCTTGCCCTGGAGCTGGGTGGCGGTGGCGACACCCGGGCGCGGGCTGGTGTCGACATAGAACGCCGCCCGCTGGTGCGGGTTCTCGCCATAGCGCAAGCCCTGGCGGCGCGGCATCGAGACGGTGAGGCGCGCGGGCAGCCCGCCGGTTGCTTGGCCGGCGAACCATTGCGCAATGGCGGCATCGTACGCCGCGGTGCGGGCGAAGGCGCGCGCGGCGAGCTCGCGGCGCAGCGCGCCGCCCACCTTGCCGTCGTGGCGGGCGAGCTCGTCGATCACCGCGGCGTAGTCGGCGGGATCGGTGACCACGGTGACGTAGGCGTGGTTCTTGGCCGCCGAGCGGATCAGCGCCGGGCCGCCGATGTCGATGGTCTCGATGCAAGTCGCCTCGTCGGCGCCGCCGGCGACGGCGCGCTCGAACGGGTACAGGTTGACCGCCACCAGGTCGATCGCGCAGATGCCGTGCGCGGCCATCGCGGCGCAGTCGGCCTCGAGGTCGCGGCGCGCCAGGATGCCGCCGTGGACCAGCGGGTGCAGGGTCTTGACCCGCCCGCCCATCATCTCGGGCTGGCCGGTGAGCTCGGCGACCTCGGTGACCGCGAGGCCCGCCTCGCGCAACGCGCGCGCCGAGCCGCCGGTGGAGACGAGCGCCGCGCCGCGCGCGCTCAGCGCGCCGGCGAAGGCGGCCAGCCCGGTCTTGTCCGAGACCGACAGCAGCGCGCGCCCGATAGCCCTCAGGTCGTCACTCACCGGGCGGCGGCCCGCGCCTCGCCGGGCTCGCTGCCGGCATAGTCTGGCACCAGCTGGGCCAGGCGCTGGCGCACGGCGGCGTCGTCGTGGCGGGCGGCGACCTCGCCGATGGCGGAAATCGCGCGCGCCAGCGTCTCGGCGTCGGCCGCGCGCGGGCGGGCGAGCCGGATGGCGTCGTGCGCGGTCGCCACCGCGTGCTCGCCCGGGTGGAACAGCTGCTCGTGCAGCTTCTCGCCCGGGCGCGGGCCGGTGAAGGCGATGCGCACGTCGGCATCGGGGTGCAGGCCGGCGAGGCGGATCATCTGGCGGGCGAGGTCGACGATGCGCACCGGCTCGCCCATGTCCAGCACGTAGATGCCCCCGGCCGGCGCAGCGGCGTCGTCGTCGAGGCCCATCGCCGAGGCCTGGAGCACCAGCTCCACCGCCTCGCGCGCGGTCATGAAGTAGCGGCTCATGTCGGGGTGGGTGACGGTCAGCGGCCCGCCGGCGGCGAGCTGGCTCTGGAACAGCGGCACCACCGAGCCCGTCGAGCCCAGCACGTTGCCGAAGCGCACGGTCAGGAACCGGGTCTCGCCCGCGCCTGCGGCGAGGTCGAGCGCCTGGCAGTAGCTCTCGGCGAGGCGCTTGGTCGCGCCCATGACTCCGGCCGGGTTGACCGCCTTGTCGGTCGAGATCAGTACCATTGCGCGCGCGCCGTGGGCGCGGGCCGCGTCGGCGACGATGCGGGTGCCGAGCACGTTGGTCAGCGTCGTCTCGCTGGCATGCGCCTCGGCGATCGGCACGTGCTTCAGCGCCGCGGCGTGGAACACCAGCTCCGGGCGCGCGCGGGCGAAGGCGGCGGCGATCGCGGCCGCGTCGCGGACGTCGGCCAGCACCGCCTCGCGCGCGAGCTCCGGCCACTGCCCGGCGACCTCGCGGTCGATGGTGTAGAGGTTGTGCTCGCCGGCATCGAGCAGCACCAGCAGCGCCGGCGCGCGGCGCGCGATCTGGCGCACCAGCTCCGCCCCGATGGTGCCGCCGGCGCCGGTCACCAGCACCGGGCGGCCTGCGATCAGCGCGCTCATCGCCCGCTGGTCGAGGCGCGCCTGGGCGCGGCCGAGCAGGTCCTCGAGCGCCACCGGCCGGACCTCGATGCCGTTGCCGCCGTTGCCGGCCTCGGCGCCCGGGCGGAAGTCGGTCGCCCGCGGCACCCGGGCCAAGGTCATGCCGAGCGCGTCGGCCTGCTCGAGCAGCGCGCCGATGGCGGCGCCGGCGAGCCGCTCGTCGCCGATCAGGATGCGGCGCGGGCGCTGGCCGGCCCGCAGCAGCCGCGCCACCGCCTCGACCAGGCCCGACGACGGCCCCAGCACATCGACGCCGTGGATGCGCCGCTCCGCCCGGCGCGGGTCGTCGTCGAGGATGCCGACCACGCGGTAGCGGGCGCCGACCCTGCGCATGGCGCGCAGGAACGCCTCGCCCGACTCGCCGGCGCCGACCAGCAGCACCGGGATGCGCGCGTCGTAGCCGCTCTCGGCGATGCCGATCAGGTTGCCGTCCTTGGCCAGCCGGTAGGCGAAGCGCGGCCCGCCCAACAGCGCCAGCAGCAGCAGCCAGTCGATCGCCAGCGCCGAGCGCGGCATCAGCTCGAGCCGGGTGAGCAGGAACATCGCGGTCAGGAACAGGAGCACCGTCACCGTGACCGCCCTGGCGATCGCGATCAGGTCGTTGATCGAGGCGTAGCGCCACACCCCCCGGTACAGGCCCATGCCGACGAAGGTGGCGGCGGCGATGGCGGTGAACAGCACCGTCGCCGAGACCAGGAAGCCCGCGGTCTGGGGCAGGAAATCATCGCCCAGGCGCAGCCACAGCGCGCCGACGAACGAGACCGCGGCCATGGTCGTGTCGTGGCCCAGCGCCAGCCACGCCCGGCTGCCCTTGATCCGGTGCAGTCTGATGTCCAAGCCCGCCCCCGCCTTCCCGGTCAGCGCGCCCAGGCGGCGGGCGCGCCGCGGCCAAGGTACCACAGCAGCAGGGCGACGATCAGCCCCGCGCCGGCCAGCGCCGGCCACGCGGCGTTCGGGCCGGCGCGGCTTGCCAGCGCGCAGGCCACCAGCGCCAGGTTGGCGGCGCTCACCGTGCCGGCGATGCGGCCGTGGCTCGCGCCGGCGCGGACCGCGCGCTGGTAGACGTGGTCGCGGTGGGCGCGCCACACCGCCTCGCCGCGCAGCGCCCTGCGGGCAAGGGTGAGGCTCGCGTCGGCGAGGAAGTAGCCGGGCAGGATCAGCGCCGCCGCCCAGTCGCCGTGGGCGGCGAGCGACAGCAGCAGCCAGCCGAGCAGGAAGCCCATCGGCACGCTGCCGACATCGCCCAGGAACAGCCGCGCCGGCTGCCAGTTCCAGACCAGGAACCCGGCCGCCGCGCCGGCCAGCGCCGCGGCCAGCAGCGGCGTGCCGTCGGCCATGCCGGCGAGGCCCGCGACCAGGGCGACGCCGGCCGCCACCGCCACCGTCTCGGCGCCCGCCAGGCCGTCGATGCCGTCCATGAAGTTGTACAGGTTGACGAACCACAGCCACGCCAGCGCCGCCGCGGCGAAGGCGAGGCCGGCGGGCCAGGCGCCGGGGAACTGGGGGCCGAGCGGCACGGTGGCCAGCGCCACGCCGATCGCGGCGAGCTGGGCGGCGAAGCGCGGCAGGGGCCCGAGCCCGCGCAGGTCGTCGGCCCACGACACCATGGCGAGGCCGACGGCGAGCCCGGCGATCGGCACCACCAGGGTCCAGGCGACCGCGCCGAAGGCGGCGAGCAGCGCCCACGCGGCGAGCGTCACCGCGACCACGGCGATGCCGCCGCCGCGCGGGGTCGGGCGGTCGTGGCTCGAGCGCGGGTTGGGGTGATCCAGCACCGCCGCCCGCAGCAACAGGCGCAGCACCAGCCCGGTCGCCGCCCACGCACAGGCCGCGCAGGCCAGCGCCACGGCCGCGGGAGTCACGGCTTGCATGGTGCCGTTATAGCCGCCGCGCCCGGCCGGCGCACCGCCAGCGCGGCCAATGCCGCGAGCGCGGGCTCGATCGGCGCCCGGTACTTGGCCGATGCCACCGGGCCGTTGACCAGCAGGATGAACCCGATCCAGGCGAGCAGCAGCACCAGCGCCGCGCCGAGCGCCCGATTGCCGGCCAGCGCCGCGCGCACGCCCCGCCACAGCCCGAACCCCTGGGCCGCCCGGCAGGCGATGGTGCCGGCCGCCGACACCACCAGGATCCAGCCATAGAGCGGGTTGTCGTTCTCGAACAGGAAGGCCCACACCTTGTCGAGCTTGGCGGCGCCCGGGGTGGCGTAGAAGCCGGTGCGCGGCAGCGCGCGGACGGGCGTGGCCAGGATCACCGCCGGCGCGGCGAGGTTGATCGCGGCGCCGATCGCCCACGCCTCGACCACCGGCCCCGGGCCGAGCTCGGCGAGCATGGCAAGCGCCGCGCGGCCGAGGGCGCGCGAGCGGCTGAACGGGTCCGGCGCCGCCCTGACGGCGGGCTCGAAGCGCTCGGCCATGCGCCGCGCGCCGTCCGCGTGCGGGGTGCCGTCCCGCGCCTCGATCACCAGCGGCACCACCCAGTACAGCGCGTGGCCGCCGCCCTGGTTGGTCAGGCCCCAGCCGCCGGTGCGCGCGTAGTTGGCGGCCAGCACCGGGCCGAGCTGGACCAGGGCCAGCCCCAGTGCCAGCGCCGCCTGGGCGATCGCGCGCCGAAGCGGGCGGCGCAGCGCCGCCGCCAGCACCACCAGCAGCACCGTCCCGCCGACCGCCCAAGGCAGCAGCATCACCCGGGTGAGGGCGCCGAGGCCGAGGACGAGCCCGAGACCCGCCGCGTTCCGCCAGCCCGGCCGCCTGAGCCAGGCGAGCGCGGCCCACAACGCGAGCGCGGCGAAGAACACGAACAGCGTCTCGGTGAGCACCAGGGTCGCCATCACCACCTGGGTCGGGTTGAGCGCGGCGAACACGCCGGCCGGCAGCTCGAGCGCCGGCGCAAGCTCGGCCGCGATGCGCGCCACCACCACGCAGGTGGCGGAGTCGACCACTGCCTGGCTCAGCACCGGCCACAGCGGGTCCGGGCCGAGCAGCGCCGCATGCGCGGCGAGGAACGCCGGATAGAGCGGCATGAACTGCAGCTCGCGCGCGCCGTGCGCGGCGTGCAGGAACGCCGCCGAGTCGGCGATCAGGAACGCGTCCGCGCCCGACAGCGCGTCGAGCGCCACCACCGCGGCGAGGCGGACCACCAGCGCCAGGCCCGCGACCACGGCGAGCGCGCGCCAGTTCACCCGGCCGGGGTGCGCCGGGCCTACAGCGCCTTCAGCTTGCGCCATGCGAACAGCACCATCTTGAGCAGCAGCCAGCCGTCGGCGAAGCGCGAGATCTGGGTCTCGCCATAGGCGCGCGCCTGGTAGCGGATCGGGATCTCGACCAGCTTCAGGTTCAGCTTGGCGGCGCCGAAGATCAGGTCGAAGTCGCCGAACGGGTCGAAGTCGCCGAAATAGCCGCGGTTGGCGGCGATCCGGTCGTAATGCGCCCGGCGCAGCACCTTGGTGCCGCACAGCGTGTCGGTCAGGCGCTGGTTCAGCAGCCACGAGAACAACAGCGAGAAGGCGCGGTTGGCGATCAGGTTCAAGGGCCGCATCGCCTGCCGCTCGGTCGGATAGACGAGCCTGGTGCCGTTGATGAACTCGCCCTTGCCCGCAACCAGGGCGTCGTAGAACTTGGGCAGCGCCTCGGGCTCGACCGTGAGGTCGGCATCGAGGATCATCAGCACCTCGCCGCGGGCGGCGGCGAAGCCGGTGCGCACCGCATCGCCCTTGCCGCGGCCCGGCTGGCGAAGCGCGCGGATGGTCCACTCGGGGTGGGCGGCGGCGGCGCGCTCGATCTCCTCGAAGGTGCCGTCCGCGGAGTGGCCCTCGACGAACAGGATCTCCTGCTCGGGCGCGAACCGCGGCATGCGCCGGATCGCCGGCTCGATATTGCCGCGCTCGTTGCGGCACGGGATCAGCACCGTCGCCGACGGCGCCGAGGGCCACGGCCACAGCCCCGCGCGCGGCCTCGCGATCACGTAGCTGCGCAGGCTGAAGCGGCGCAGGCCCGGCAAGGTGCCGAGGCTGCGGTTGACCAGCGGCCCGAGCCCCAACAGCCGCTTCGGCAACAGCTGGCGCCACTCGCGCTTGATCATCTCGAAGTCGGCAAGGCCAAGGAGTGAGGCGATGTCGTCGGTGCTCAGCCAGTTGAGCGGCAGCTGGCGCTGCTTGCTGCCCAGCATCTCGGCCAAGGTGAGCACCGGCTGCCAGGCGCGCGAGTAGTAAGCGACGATCAGGCGGGTGTCGCGCGTGCACAGCCGATGGAGCGCGCGCAAGGTGGTCTCGATGTCCTCGAGCGAGCCGATCGCCTCCGACAGCACGATCACGTCGAACGGTCCGTCCAGTTCGTCGAGCACGTGCGTGTCCTCGATGTCGCCGAGCACGAACCGATAGTCGGGGAACTGTTGTTGCGCTATCTCGATCATCCGCGGGCTGATGTCGACGCCGACTCCGCGCCGGGGCGCCAGCGCCGCCAGCAGCTCGCCGGTGCCGCAGCCGAGATCGAGCACGCGCGCGTTCTCGCCCACCAGGAAGCGCATGTAGTGGTAGTGGTCGTCGTAGAAGTAGCGGTTGCGGGCGATCCAGCGCCGGCGCTCGGGCGCGACCCGGTCGGCGAGCTCGATGATCGCGCGCTTGCGCGGCGTCAGCGCCCGCCCCGCGCCGCTTTCGGTCATTGCCGCGTCAGCCATTGCTCAGCCGTCCGCGATGAGGGACTCGAACGCCGGCCAGATCGCCTCGGGCGCGAACCGGTGGCCGCCGGGAAGCGCGAGCGCGCGCAATCGGCGCCCGGCATCGAGCGCCCGGTAGACCGGCAGCGCCTCGGCGACCGCGCGCTCGGCGCCCTTGAAGGGGAAGATGTGATCGGCGCGGCCGGAGACCGCGAGCAGCGGGCGCGGCGCGCACAGCGCCAGCACGTCGGCGAGCTCGAGCCAGTCGAGCAGGCCGGGGATGACGTTCTGGCCGCTCGGCGCGCGGCGCGCGGCGACGGTGTCGCGGATCGGCCCGACGCAGCCCGAGGCGATGACCCCGGCGATGCGCGTGTCCAGCGCCGCCGCATACAGCGCCACCGTGCCGCCCCAGGAATGGCCGAGCGCGTAGATGCGCGCACGGTCGAGATCGAGGCTGGGGCCGCCGGCATCGACCCAGTCGATCACCGCCGAGACGTCGCCGGCGCTGTCGCCGATAAGCGTGCGGCCCAGCAGCAGCGCGTGCATGACCGCATCGACGCACGGGTCCGCGGAGCGGGGCGCGAGAATGCGCTCGCGGCGCTCGCCGAAGCAGCGCTGCTCGATGCACAGCGCGACGAAGCCGCGCGCGGCGGCCTGCAGCGCGAAGTCGAGCCCGGCGGCGATCTTGACCGGGTCGGGCGGCATGCGCGCCTCGCCCCAGCCCAGATGCGCGCCGGCATTGGTGCCCTGAAGGCAGATCATCGCCGGCGCCGGCCAGCGCTGCGCCGGATGCCACAGCACGTGCACCGGCACGTCGGCGCTCGCCCGGACGCGCAAATAGCTGCGCACGTGGTTGAGCCCGTGGCGCGCGGGCGCGAGCTCGTCGCGCACGATCGCCTCCGGCGGCCCTGCCTCCGCCGAAGCGAAGCCGCTTCGGCTTCGCGCAGGCAGGGCCCCCTGCCGCCGCCAGCCGGCGAGCCCGGCAAGCTTGGCGCGCGCCGCATCCTGCCAGGCGCGCACGTCGCCGCCGCTATTCGCCCACGACAGCGCGCACGGCGCCGCCTCGGCCTCCGCCCGGTCGCGCTCATACGGGCTCAGCGAGATACCGGCCGGCGGCGGCGGATAGGGGTCGAAGTCGCCGGTCAACAGGATCGCGAGCTTGCGCCGGAGCGCGATCGCGTACATCGCCAGACGTGGTCGAAGCTCCGCCGCCACCGCCATCAGGTGATGAAGCCGCTCGCCGCCCGCACCGCGCCGCGCGCCAGCCGCTCGCGCCACCACTCGACGGTGAGCGCGAGGCCTTGGTCGAGCCCGGTCTCGGCCCGCCACCCGGCCGCCGCGCTGAAGCGGGTGGAATCGGCGAGCAGCGCAAGCACCTCCGAGCCGGCCGGCCTGCGGCGCACCGCCTCCTCGACCACCGGCTTGTTGGTGCCGACCAGCCGGCGGATGACCTCGACCACCTGCTCGATCGACAGCGCAACGCCGGTGCCGGCATTGTACGGCACGCCGTAGGCCAAGCCCTCGGCGCTGCCCGCGGCCGCGAACGCCGCCACCGTGTCGGCGATGAAGGTGAAGTCGCGGCTCGGGCTCAGGTCGCCGAGCCTGATCTCCGCGCAGTCGGGGTCGAGCGCCTGTCGGATCGCGGCCGCGATCACCGCCCGCTCGCTCTGGCGCGGGCCGTAGGTATTGAACGGCCGTAACACCACCACCGGCAGGGCGAAGCTCAGCGCATAGGCCTCGGCGATCGCGTCGGCGGCGATCTTCGAGGCCGCGTAGGGCGACTGGCCGCGCAGCGGATGGTCCTCGTCGATCGGGGTGCGCCGGGCGGTGCCGTAGACCTCGCTGGTCGAGGTCATCACCACCCGCCTGGGCGCGTGCGCGCGCGCCGCCTCGAGCAGATTGACCGCGCCGGTGACGTTGACGTCGATATAGCTCTGGGCCGCGCCATAGGAGTAGGGAACCGCGATCAGCGCGGCGAGGTGGAACACCACCTCCTGGTCCCGGCACAGGCGCAGGACCAGGGCGGCGTCGCGCACGTCGCCGCGCTCGATCCGCACCGAGGCGCGCATCGGCGCCGGCAGCTCGTCGAGCCAGCCGTGGCTGTCGAAGGCGTTGTAGAGCGCCAGCGCTGTCACCTTTGCGCCCCCGGCCGCCAGCCGCTCGACCAGATGCGAGCCGATGAACCCGTCGGCACCGGTTACCAGCACCCTGACGCCCGCGTAGTCCGCCATCCCCCGCCTTCGCGCTGCGATTCGGTGGGCCCGCCCGCCGGAGCTTCAGCGAAGGCGGGCATCCAATAGCGTCCGCGTGCGCGGGTCAACCGAAACCCCGCGCCGCCGGCGCGCCCTGGCGCCAGCGCGGCGGCTCGAGCACCGCGAGCGGAAGTGCGGCCAGCGCCGCGATCGCCGCCTCGACCGCATCGGGAGCCGGCGGCCGGGCGGCGGCGGCGAGGTCGGCGGCGATCTGCTCGGGTCGCTCGGCGCCGATCACCACCCGCTCGACCGCGGCGACCGTAAGCACGCCGGCCAAGGCCAGCGCCGCCACTGTGCATCCGGCCTCGTCGGCGATCCGCGCCAGGCGCGACAGCGGCGCGCGCAGCGCCGCGAGATGCTCGGGCAGCGCCGCCGCGGGCATCACCAGCGCGCCTTGCAGGAAGACGCTGCGCGCGAACAGGCGGACGCCCTGCGCGCATGCCTGGTCGATGACGCCCTCGTCGAGCGCGCGCCGGTCGGCGAGGCTGAGCGGCAGCTGCAACGCGCCGATGCCGGCGACGGCGAGCGCGCGGCGCGCCTCGTCCGGGGAATAGACCGAGGCGCCGAAAGCGCTGATCCGGCCGGCGGCGACAGCCTCGGCGAGCGCGCCGGCGACTGCGGGCCGGGTGATGTCGCTGCCGCGGTGGGCGAGCACGATGTCGGGGCGGCGGCCGAGCGCGGCGGTGGCGGCATCGAGCCCGGCGGCGACCCCGGCGGCGCTCTCGACCGGGGCGAGCTTGGTCACCAGATGCGGCGCGCGGCCGCGCGCGCGCAGCCAGCGGCCGATGCGCGCTTCCGCCTCGCCATAGGCGCGGGCGGTGTCGAACCAGCGGATGCCGCCCTGCCAGGCCGCCTCGAGCAGCGCCTCGGCCGCCGG
>DASWHU010000037.1:0-5649 GCA_036398035.1 Alphaproteobacteria bacterium
GCGTGCGGATCGTCCTTGATACCAACGTCCTGATCGGCGCCCTGATCACCAAAGGCACGCCGCCGGACCGGTTGTACCAGGCATGGCTGCGCGGCGAGATCGACCTTGTCACGTGCACGGCTCAAATCGTCGAGGTCGCCGATGTTCTCAGCCGGCCGCGCCTGCTGAAGTATGTCGACGCCGACGAGGCGGCGGCGATCGTTGAGAACATCGACACACGCGCCGTTATCCTTGACGACCCGCCGGACGTGGACCTCTCGCCGGATCCCAAGGACAACCCGATCTTGGCCGCGGCGATCGCCGGCAAGGTTGACTTGATCGTCTCGGGCGACAAGAAACACATGCTCGCGTTCGGCGAGGTCGAAGGCATCCCCATCGTGACGGCCCGTGACGCCTTGGACCGCCTGAGCAAGGAATAATTGGCCTGCGCTGCGGCTTGGTCGCCCGTCGTCCAACGACTCCTTCTTGCTAATCCGCGACGTGCATGGCGCTCCGCCAGAAGGCTCGATTTAGGTTCCGGGCTCAGAACCTGAGCGGCTTGACGCGCACCACGCCGGGCAGCGCGCGCACCGCGCCGACCAGCGCCTCGGGCACCGGCTGGTCGACCTCGACCAGGGCGATGGCGTCGCCGCCCGGCGCCCTGCGGCCGAGATGGAAGGTCGCGATGTTGATGCCGGCGTCCCCCAGCATCTTGGCGAACGCGCCGATCATGCCCGGGGTGTCCCGGTTGTTGATGTAGAGCATGCTCGGCCCGAGCGTCGCGTCGACCGCGATGCCCTCGATCTCGGTGATGCGCGGGTGCGCGCCGAGCAGCGTGCCGGCGAGCGTGCGCGTGTGCTGCTCGGTGACCAGGTTGAGCCGGATCAGCGTGTGGTAGTCGCATGGCCCGTCATAGAGGGTCTCGCGCACCTCGATGTCGCGCTCCTTGGCGACCAGCGGCGCATTGACCATGTTGACCGAGTCGAGCTGGGACTTGAGCAGGCCCCGCAGGACCACCGCGGTCAGCGGCCGGCAGTTGAGGGTGGCCGCGTGGCCCTCGAACTGGACCGACACCGCGCGCAGGCCGGTCTCGATCACCTGGCCGGCGAAGCTGCCGAGCTGGTCGGCGAGCTTCATGTACGGCATCAGCCGCGGCGCCTCCTCGGCGGTGAGCGAGGGCATGTTGACCGCATTGGTCACCGCGCCGCTCGAAAGATAGTCGGCCATCTGTTCGGCCACCTGCACCGCCACCTTCTCCTGCGCCTCGCTGGTCGAGGCGCCGAGATGCGGGGTCGCGATCACCTGCTCGAGGCCGAACAGCGGATTGGCGCGCGCCGGCTCGGACTCGAACACGTCGAGCGCGGCGCCGGCGACATGCCCGGACAGCAGCGCCGCCTTGAGGTCGGTCTCGACCACCAGCCCGCCGCGGGCGCAGTTGACGATGCGCACCCCGGGCCGGGTCTTGGCCAGCGCGGCGGCATTGATCATGCCGCGGGTGGCGTCGTTGAGCGGCGTGTGCAGGCTGATGACGTGGGCGCGCGCAAGCAGATCGTCGAGCTCGACCTTCTCAACGTTGAGGTCGCCCGCGCGCTCGGGCGACAGATACGGGTCGTAGACGATCACCCGCATCTTCAGGCCCTGCGCGCGCTCGGCGACGATCGAGCCGATGTTGCCGCAGCCGATCAGGCCGAGCGTCTTGCCGGCGAGCTCGACGCCCATGAAGCGCGACTTCTCCCACTTGCCGGCCCGGGTCGAGCGGTCGGCGCTCGGGATCTGGCGCGCCAGCGCAAAGATCATGGCGAGCGTGTGCTCGGCGGTGGTCACCGAGTTGCCGAACGGGGTGTTCATCACCACCACCCCGCGCGCGGTCGCCGCGGCGACGTCGATGTTGTCGACGCCGATGCCGGCGCGCCCGACCACCTTGAGCCGGCGGCCGGCGTCGAGCACCGCGGCGGTGACCTTGGTCGCCGAACGCACCGCGAGCCCGTCATAGCCGGCGATGCGCGCGATCAGCTCATCGGCCGCGAGCCCGGGCGCCACGTCGACCTCGATGCCGCGCTCGCGGAACACATCGGCCGCGCTCGGGCTCAACGAATCCGCGATCAGGACCTTGGCCATGGCGGCGGCGGCGTCAGGCGGCCCGGGCCTCGGCGCGCACGCCGCCATAGGCCCAGTCGAGCCACGGCAGCACTGCCTCGATGTCGCCGGCCTCGACGGTCGCGCCGGCCCACAGCCTGAAGCCGGGCGGGGCGTCGCGATAGGCGGCGATGTCGAAGGCGACGCCTTCGTCCTCGAGCGCCTTGGCGACCCGCTTCGCGGTCGCGCGCTGCGCCGGCTCGGGAAGCGCGCCGAACCACGGATCGACGATCTTGAGGCACACCGAGGTCGACGAGCGGATCGCCGCGTCCTCGGCCAGGAAGGCGACCCACGGGGTCGCCCGCACCCAGGCCGCGATCGCGGCGAGGTTGGCCTGGCTGCGCGCGATCAGCGCCGGCACGCCGCCGATCGAGGCGGCCCAGCGCAGGCCGTCGAGCGCGTCCTCGACGCACAGCATCGACGGCGTGTTGATGGTCTCGCCCTCGAAGGTGCCCTCGATCAGCTTGCCGCCCTTGGTGAGTCGGAAGATCTTGGGCAGCGGCCGGGCCGGGGTGGTGCCCTCGAGGCGGGCGGCGGCGCGCGGGCTCAAGGCCAGCATGCCGTGCTGGGCCTCGCCGCCGAGCACCTTCTGCCACGACCAGGTGGCGACGTCGAGCTTGTCCCAGGGCAGCGCCATGGCGAAGGCGGCCGAGGTCGCGTCGCACAACGTGAGCCCCGAGCGGTCGGCGGCGATCCAGTCGCCGTCGGGCACGCGCACGCCCGAGGTGGTGCCGTTCCAGGTGAACACCACGTCGCGGTCGCAGTCGATGGCGCCGAGGTCGGGCAGCGACCCGTAGTCGGCCTCGAAGCTGCGCACGTCGGCGAGCTTGAGCTGCTCGACCACGTCGGTGAGCCAGCCCTTGCCGAAGCTCTCCCAGGCGAGCACGTCGACGCCGCGCGCGCCCAGGAGCGACCACATCGCCGCCTCGAAGGCGCCGGTATCGGAGCCCGCCATGATCGCGAGCCGCCAGTCGCCGGGCAGGCCGAGCAGGTCGCGGCTCGAGCGAATCACCTCACCCAGCCGCGCCTTGCCGGCGCCCGAGCGGTGCGAGCGCCCGACCAGCGCCGCCTCCAGCACAGCCGCCGACCACCCCGGCCGCTTGGCGCACGGGCCGGATGAGAAGTTGGGATTGGCCGGGCGGCGGCTCGGCTTCATGGCGGCCATCGTTTTGCTTATGGTGCAGTGCAAAAAGCGGCGCGGAGAATAGGCGCGCACCCCGGCCGCGTCAACATGCCGGCGCCGCGCCCGCCGACCGCCGCCGGCGAGAGTTCGACCCTGAACAAATCTTCCGCTCGCGGGCCGCGCCGGCTTGACCGCGCGCCTGTTCGACGCTATGCGGTCTTCGCTGTCGACTCGCGGGGTAGTAAAGCCGAGCCTGGATCGCGACCGAAATATCCCGCGGCACCTCGTGTTCCCAGATCCTTGTGACTTTTGACGGGGTTTGACGTGTTGTTGACGCGGTCGCGGCGCGCGACGAACGGCCATCTGACGCCCGCGCCGTAGACTGCGACCTGTTGCAATCGCCGCGGTCGGCCGTCACGGCGCCGCCGCACTCGGACGCTTGTTGTGACCGCGACGGAGCCGCCCATGCTGGTCAATTTCGTTCTTTGGCTGATGCGCCGTTCGCCGGCCGCGCGCCGGCTCGCCTGGCGCGGATTCCACGAGCTGCTGGGGCACCGCTATGGCGGGCTCGATTGGTGGACGTTCATGAACTACGGCTTTGCCGAGCTCGGCGAGGACCCGCGGCCGATCCCGCTCGCGCCGGAGGACGAAGCCGAGCGCTATTGCGCGCAGCTCTACGCCCACGTGACCGGGGCCGTCGACCTCGAAGGTCGCGACGTGCTCGAGGTCGGCTGCGGGCGCGGCGGCGGCGTCTCCTACGTCGCCCGCTATCTCAACCCGCGCCGCGCCACCGGGCTCGATGCGGCGCGCACGCAGGTCGACTTCTGCCGCCGCGTCCATGGCGGGCCGAAGGTCGAGTTCGTGCACGGCGAGGCCGAGCGCCTGCCGTTCGACGACGACAGCTTCGATGCCGTGGTCAACGTCGAGTCGTCGTTCTGCTACCGCGACATGGACGCCTTCCTGGCCGAGGTCCGGCGCGTGCTCAGGCCCGGCGGCCATTTCCTGTTTGCCGACGTTCGCCTCGCCTTCGAGGCCGACGCGCTGGTCGATCAGCTCGCGCGCGCGGGGTTCACCGTGATCGGGGCGCGCGACATCTCGGGCAATGTCTGCCGGGCGCTCGAGCTCGACGCGGAGCGCCGGCGCAAGGTGGCGGCGACGCTGGTGCCGGCCTACTTAAGGCACGTCCTTTATGCCTTCGTGGGCGTCGAGGGCACGCGCATCCCGACCCTGCTGTCGTCCGGCCTGCTGCGCTATCTGAGCGTGACCATGCAGAAGGACGGCGCGCAGCTGGCGGCGCCGATCCGCGGCACGGTGGCGGCGCGTACGAGCGAGCCGCGCGAGCTGGTCGGCGCCGAGCAGGCCGCCCGCCAGGGCGCGCGCGTGGCCGGATTCGAGCTAACCCAGCGCGACTCGCCCGCCGCCTGACTCACGCGGCATCGCCCTTGCGTGCGCCGGTGCAGCCGGCGAGCGGATGCGCGTGGTCGAGCGGCCCGTGGCCGGCGCCGAGGCCGGGGGCGGTGCGGATCGCCGCGGCGACGTAGGCGCGCGCGCGCGCGACCGCGTCGGCGAGCGCCATCCCTTGGGCGAGGCCGGTGGCGATTCCCGAGGCGAGCGTGCAGCCGGTGCCGTGGGTGTTGCGGCTGGCGATCCGCGGCCCGGTGAACCGGCGCGCGCCCTCGCCGTCGACCAGCAGGTCGACCAAGGTCTCGCCTTCCAGATGCCCGCCCTTGACCAGGACCGCCTTCGGCCCGAGCGCAAGGATGCGCCGCGCCGCCTCCGCCATGTCGGCCTCGGCCTCGATGTCCATGCCAGCAAGGCGCGCCGCCTCGGGGAGGTTCGGGGTGACCAGGCGGGCGAGCGGCAGCAGCCGGTCGGCGAGGGCGCCTTGCGCGTCCTCGGTGATCAGGCGCGTGCCGCTTTTCGCCACCATCACCGGGTCGACCACCAGCGGCACGTCACTCGCGCGTTCGGCAATCACGCGCGCCACCGCCTCGATCACGTCGCGGCGGTGGAGCATGCCGGTCTTGAGCGCATCCGCGCCGATGTCGTCGAGCACCACAACCATTTGCTCGGCAACGAAATCGGCCGGCACCTCGTGGATGCCGTAGACGTCCAGGGTGTTCTGGGCGGTGAGCGCGGTGATCGCGCACGCGGCATAGCCGCCGAGCGCGGTGACGGTCTTGATGTCGGCCTGGATACCGGCGCCGCCGCCCGAGTCGGACCCGGCGACGATGAGGACCCGGCCCGTCACGATGCGTCGCCGGTCATGCCGCGCCCCCCCATCGCCCGCCCACCCGGTCTCAGTGCGCGACGCTCTCGATCGCGTCGACGCCCAGGACAATCCCCTCACCAATATCTACAACTTCGGCGTCCACCTCCACCACCGCTACATCACGCTCTCCGGGCATTTC
>DASWHU010000038.1:0-7021 GCA_036398035.1 Alphaproteobacteria bacterium
ACTTCTCCTCGGACAGCTGGACCGCGCGCTCGACCTTGGCGCGCGACAGGCCCTTGCCGGTGACCACGTAGCTCAAGTGGATGCGGGTGAACACCTGCGGGTCGGTCTCGGCGCGCTCGGCCTCGACCGCGACCGTGCACCCTGTCACCGGCTCGCGGCCGCGCTCGAGGATGTGCACCACGTCGAAAGCGGTGCACGCGGCGAGCCCGAGCAGCAGCATCTCCATCGGGCTCGGCCCGGGGGCGGGGCGGCCCTGGTAGCGCGCGCCCATGACCAGCCCGTGGCCGCTGCCCGAGATGCCGACGAAGGTCCGTTCGCCCACCCATTCGACCCGCGCTTCCATCGTCCAGCCTCCCCGGGAACCTAGCGGCGCGCGAGCTTCGCGCCCGCCTCGAGCCGCGCCTCGGCCGCGACGACCACGCGGCGGATGATCTCGGCCGCCGGCATCACCTCGCGGATCAGGCCGACCGCCTCGCCGACCACCACCGCCGCCCGCTCGGTGTCGCCTCGCGCCAGCGCCTCCTGATAGCGCGGCGCCTCGACCTCGACCGCCGCGGCCAGCGCCGTTTCATTGCCGTGCCAACGATCGACGAAAGCGTTGCGCAGGACACGGATATCGAACTCCGCCGGCCAGTCGCGGCGGCGCACGATGTCGACCGTGCGGGTGCGCAGCGTGTCGTCGCCGCAGGCCTCGACGGCGGCGTCCTGGAACGCGCGCGTCACCAGCGCCTCCTCGGCGGCGACGAAGCGCGAGCCCATCAGCACGCCGTCGGCGCCGAGCACCAAGGCGGCGGCGAGGCCGCGGCCGTCGGCGATGCCGCCGGCAGCGACCACGAGCGTCTCGGGCGCGACCGCGGCGCACAGGTCGGCGACCTCGGGCACCAGGGTCACGGTAGCGCGCACGGCACTGTGGCCGCCGGCCGCCGCTCCTTGCGCGACGATGACCTCGGCGCCGGCGTCGAGCGCCGCGCGCGCATGCGCCAGGCTCTGCACCTGGCAGATCAGCGTCGCGCCGGCGGCGCGGATCGCGGGCGCAAATTGCGCCGGGTCGCCGAACGACAGCATCACCGCCCGCGGCGCGCGGGCGAGCACGGCATCGAGCAGGTGCGGCGCGCGGGCGAGCGACCAGGTGATGAAGCCGCAGCCGACCGGCGTGTTGCCGGCGGCGGCGAACTCGGCCTCCAGCCAGTCGCCGTCACCGTAGCCGCCGCCGATCAGCCCGAGCCCGCCGGCGCGCGAGACCGCCGCCGCCAGCCGGCCGCCGCCGGCGAACGCCATCGGCGCCAGGATGATCGGATGCTCGAGCCCGAGCCGGGCGGTCAGCCGGGTCGCGATCGCCACGTCCGCGCCGCTCAGAGCCGGAAAATCTCTCGCCTCACCCTTCGAGACGCGCCCAGTGGGCGCTCCTCAGGGTGAGGTACCTTTTTGATTTTCAACATGTCCTCGTCCTGAGGAGCGAGCGCAGCGAGCGTCTCGAAGGACCAAACCCGGTTCATTCACGCGCTCTCAGCCCCCGACCGCGTTCCTCAGCGCGCCCAGGAACTCGGCGATGCGCTGGGCGTTGACCCCGAGGTCGGAGCGGCCGATGCGGCTTTTCGAGCGCATGTCGATGCGGGTGCCGATCGCGGTGCCCTCGCCGCTCGGCGTCAGCCGGATCACCACGTCGTCCTTGAACAGGTAGAACCGGCTGGTGTCGGTGGCCTCGATCCGACCGGCCGTGCCGTCCGATTCGATGACCTCCCAGCCGCGCTGCTCGATCAGCGCCAGCGCCTTGTCGAACACCTCGGCCGCCGGCACCGCGACCACCAGCGGCTCGAGGCCGGTATAGCCCTCGCGCCCGCGCAGCGTGCCGTAGCGCTGCTGCAGCGCCGCATCCGGGCCGTCATATTCGGGCGGGTTCGGCGCGCCCTCGCGCACACGCACCGCGGTCGCGGCGACGAACTGCGGCGGGTTTTCGAGATCGGTGGTGATGTCGTGGATGTAGGGCAGGGTCTCCACCTGCCAGTAGAGATAGCCGATATAGCCCGCCGCGCCGCCGCCGATGACCAGCGCCAAGAGCGCGATGACGAAGCCGCGCCGCCTGCCCCCCGGCAGGGTGGCGCCGATCGCGATCAGCCCGAGCGCGGCCGCCACCGCGCCGGCATAGGACGCGTACTGGTTGACGGTGAGCAGCGCGAACCGGACATCGAACATCTGCTCGCGGTAGCCGTAGGCGCCGACGGCGAGCGCGACCGCCGACGCCAATGCCACCAGAAGGCCGAGCGCGGCGATGAGCGAGAACCGCTTGTCGCCATAACCACCGGAGTCGGACATGCCTGCTTCTCCCCTTCCCCCGCCGGCGCCGAAGAGCGCCGGGCCCCGGGGCCATGTTTCCACCGCCTCGACGACAAATCAACCGAGACTGGAATCCCGCCGCCCGCCACCCGCGCCATGGCTGCAACGGCGGCGCCCGGCAGCGGCCGGCGAGCGGGCGCCGGGGCCATTTTGGGCCGCGGGTGTGACCGGCATCACTGCGACTTGCGCGCCCCCGGACCATCCTCACTGGGACGGATCGGGAGAACCCGATCGAGGTTCGCCGGAGACCGAAGCATGACCGCAACCGAGATCAAGGACAGCTCGCGTCGAACCGAGGCGCTGCAGAGCCAGCTCGCCAGCGTGTTGTTTCAGTTCTACAACGGCGAGCTCGCGGACGACGACGAGTACCGGCGCGTGGTCAACGCCTTGTGCAAGGCGCTGCTCGACCTCGACACCGCGCGTAAGAACTGAGCGGCCTCAGCCGATCAGCCTGCGCCACTCGTCCTCGCTGAGCACCGCCACCCCCAGCTCGCGCGCCTTGGCGAGCTTGGAGCCCGCCTCCTCCCCCGCCACCACGTAATCGGTCTTGGCCGACACCGAGCCCGCGACCTTGGCGCCGAGCGCGCGCGCCTGCGCCTTGGCCTCGTCGCGGGTCATGGTCGCCAGGCTGCCGGTGAACACCACGGTCTTGCCCGCGACCGGCGAGCCCCCGGCGGCGGGCGCCTCGGCCGGCGTGACGGTGATCTCGGACTCGAGGGCCTTGATCACCTTCAGGTTGTGGGGCTCCGAGAAGAACTCGCAGATGTCGTCGGCGACCGACATGGCCACTCCTTCGGTCTCGCACAGGCGCGCATAGGCGGGCCCGACCTGGTCCGGCTTGCCCGCGTCCGCCCGCGCCGCGCGTTCCTTGGCCGCATCGATCATGCCGGTCTGCCAGTCCTTGAGCGTCAGGTACGTGCCGGCCAGGAGCCGCGCCGTCGCCTCGCCGACCTGGCGGATGCCGAGCGCGTAGATGAACCGGTGGAGATCGATCGAGCGCCGCGCCTCGATGGCGGCGAACAGGTTGCGCACGCTCTTGTAGTCGTCTTGCTTTTTCCGCTTGGCCGCCTTGGCCCGGCCCGTCTCGGCCTGGCGCGCCGCGCTCTGGCGCTCGTGCCACTCCGCGACCACCCGGTTGACCTCGCCGGAGCGCGCCTCGAGGGTGAAGATGTCGGCAGCGTCCGTGACCAGCCCCCGGTCGAAGAACAGCTGGATATACGCCTCGCCGAGACCTTCGATGTCGAAGGCGTCGCGGGAGGCGAAGTGAATCAGCCGCTCGACCTGCTGAAAGGGGCAGGCGAGCTCGCCCGTGCAGCGCCGCGCGGCCTCGCCCTCCTTGCGCACCGCGGGCGTCTTGAGCGGGCACGGGCAAATGGTCGGGAAAATATAGGGTCTTGCGCCCTTCGGCCGCTTGCTCGCGATCACGCGCACCACCTGCGGGATCACGTCGCCGGCGCGCTGGACGACGACGTGGTCGCCGATTCGGATGTCCTTGCGCGCGATCTCGTCCTCGTTGTGCAAGGTCGCGCGGCTGACCACGACGCCGCCGACCGTGACCGGGCGCAGGATGGCGACCGGGGTCAGCGTGCCGGTGCGCCCGACGTTGATCTCGATGTCGTCGAGCACCGTCTCCGCCTGCTCGGCGGGGAACTTGTGGGCGATCGCCCAGCGCGGCGCGCGGCTGACGAAGCCGAGCCGCTCCTGATAATCGAAGCGGTTGATCTTGTAGACCACGCCGTCAATGTCGTAGGGCAGGTTGGCGCGCTCGCCCTCGATCTCGTCGTGGAGCGCGAGCGCGTCCTCGGGCGCGCGGCACAGGCGCGCCAATGGGTTGGTCGGCAGGCCCCAGTCGCGCAGGCGGGCGAGGAACTGCCAATGGGTCTCGCCCAGCGCCGCGCCCTCGACCTCGCCGTAAGAATAGGCGAACAGGTGCAGCGGGCGCCCGGCGGTGACCGTCGGGTCGAGCTGGCGCAGGCTGCCCGCGGCGGCGTTGCGCGGGTTGGCGAACTCGGGCTCGCCCGCGCCCCTGCGCCGCTCGTTGAGCGCGGCGAACTCGGGCTTGCGCATATAGACCTCGCCGCGCACCTCGAGCACCGCCGGCGCCGCGCCCTTGAGGCGCTTGGGCAGGTCGCCGACGGTGGCAAGGTTGCGGGTCACGTCCTCGCCCTCGCGGCCGTCGCCGCGGGTCGCGCCCTGGACGAAGCGGCCATGCTCGTAGCGCACCGCGATCGACAGCCCGTCGATCTTGGGCTCGCCCACCACCTCCACCGGATCGTCCGGGCCGAGCTTGAGAAAGCGGCGGACGCGGGCGAAGAAGCGCGCCACGTCGTCCGCGTCGAAGGCGTTGTCGAGCGACAGCATCGGCACGCGATGGCGAACCTTGGCGAACCCGGCCGCCGGCGCCGCGCCGATCCGCCGCGACGGGCTGTCGGCGCGGATGAGCGCGGGGAAGCGCGCCTCGACCGCCTGGTTGCGCAGGCGCAGCGCGTCGTACGCGGCGTCCGAGACCTCGGGCCGGTCCTGCTGGTAGTACAGGCGGTCGTGATGCGCGATCTCCTTGGCCAGCCGGGCAAGCTCGGCGGCCGCCTCGGCCTCGGTCAGCGCCTCCGCCGGCTTGTCGGCGGGCCGCGGCCGGCTCATGTCGCCGCGGCGCGCTCGGCGCGTCCGTCGAGCAGGCTGTCGGCGGCGGCGCGCGCCTGGTCGGTGATCTCGGCGCCGGCCAGCATGCGCGCGATCTCCTCGCGCCGGGCTTCCGAATCGAGCGCCTCGATGCGGGTCAGGGTCCGTCCCGCCTCGACGCTCTTGACCACGCGCAAATGCCGGTCGGCGAGCGCCGCCACCTGCGGCTGGTGGGTGACCACCAGCACCTGGCGCGAGCCGGCCAGGCGGCCCAGCCGGCGGCCGACCGCGTCGGCGACCGCGCCGCCGATGCCGGCGTCGATCTCGTCGAAGATCAGCGCGCCGCCGCTGCGGCTGTCGGCGAGCACGACGCACAGCGCGAGCATGAACCGCGACAGCTCGCCGCCCGAGGCGATGTCGCTCAGCGCCCCCGGCGCAAGCCCCGGATTGGTCGCCACCTCGAAGCTGATGCGCTCGGCGCCGGTGGCGCCCCGGCGCGCCTCGGCCAACGGCTCGAGCCGGGTGGCGAAGCCGGCGGCGGCGAGCTTCAGCCCGGCAAGCTCGGCGCCCATAGCCCGGTCGAGCCGCTTCGCCGCCTTGGCGCGGCCACGCGACAGCGCCGCGGCCGCCTCGTCATAGACGGCGCGCGCCGCCACCGCAGCCTCGGCCAGGTCCCGGCGCGCCGCGTCGCCCTCGGCGAGCGCCTCGAGCCTGTCGGCGAGGGTGCGGGCAAGCTCGGGCAAGGCATCGACCGCGACGCCGTGCCGGCGTGCCGCGGCGCGCAGCGCGAACAGCCGTTCCTCGACCGCGTCCAGCCGCCCGGGCTCGGCGTCGAGCCCGGCGCCCGCGGCATCGAGCAGGGCGAGCGCCTCGGCCGTCTCCACCACCGCCCGCTCGAACGCCGCGGCCAGCGCCTCGAGCCGCCCCGCCGCCTGGGCGGCCGCCTGGGCGACCAGCCGCTGGGCGCCGCGCAGCGCCTCGTCGGCGGCGCGCCCCGAGCCCGCGACCAGCTCTGCCGCCTGGCCGAGCAGCTCGCCGATCCGCCCGCGCGCCATCAAGGCCGCGCGCTCCTCTGCCAGGCGTTGCTCCTCGCCGGCGACCGGCGCGAGCGCACGCAGGTCCGCGACCACGGCCTCGATCTCCTCGCGCCGCGCGCGCGCGGCAGCGGCGTCCGCCTCGGCAACGGCCAACGCCTGCTCGGCGGCGACGCGGGCGCGGTGCGCGGCCGCGGTGTGTACGCGCGCGCCCTCCAGGCCGCCGAACGAATCGAGCGCGCGGCGATGGGTCGCCGGGTCCATCAGGCCGAGCCGGTCGTGCTGGCCGTAGACCTCGACCAGCAGGGCGCCGAGCTCGGCGAGCGCCGCCACCGTCACCGGCTGGTCGTTGATGAAGGCGCGGCTGCGGCCGTCCGCGCCCAAGGCGCGGCGCAGCACCAGCGCGCCCTCGTCGTCAAGGCCGTGCTCGGCGAGCCAGCGGCGGGCGGGATGGCCGGCGTCGATCTCGAACGACGCCGCCGCGCTCGCCCGCTCGGGCGCCGCCCCCACCAGCCCCGCCTCGGCGCGCCGGCCGAGCGCCAGGCCGAGCGCGTCGAGCAGGATCGACTTGCCGGCACCGGTCTCGCCGGTCAGCACGCACAGCCCGGGCCCGAAATCGATATCGAGCCGCTCGATCAAGACCACGTTGCGGATCGACAGGCGTACCAGCATGGCTGACGTCCGCGCCGCGTGCGCCGTCACCGGCGCGGGCGCGCTCGTATCCGGGAACCCAAATTGCGGCTGCATGCCCCATCCTTCGAGACGGGCCTTCGGCCCTCCTCAGGATGAGGCTCCGAGCATGCGTATCCGATGACAAACCTCATGCTAAGGAGCCCGCAGAGCGGGCGTCTCGAAGCATGCGGCCTGCGACTCATGCGCCAACGATAGTCGGCGCTAGAACAGTCGCGCCAGCCACGAGCTTTCGCTCAGCCGCGGCTCCAGCTCGCGCTCCTGCAGCAGCTCGTAGGCGTCGGCGTACCACGCGCTGCCGGGAAAATTGTGGCCGAGCACGGCCGCGGCCGCCTGCGCCTCGC
>DASWHU010000039.1:0-3859 GCA_036398035.1 Alphaproteobacteria bacterium
CCCCAGCTGTCGCGGAACCGCCGCTCGATCGCGAACTCGGTCGAGTAGCCGTAGCCGCCCATCAGCTGCAGCGCCGCCCCGCACACCTCGCGCGCGATCTCGTTCGCATAGCACTTGGCGAGGCTCGACTCCTTGAGCGAGGGCAGTCCCTGGCCCGAGTTCACCGCCGCCCGGTGGATCAGCAGCCGCGCGGCGTCCACCCGCATCGCCATCTCGGCGAGCTTGAGCTGGACCGCCTGGAACTCGACCAGCGGCTTGCCGAACTGGCGCCGCTCCTGGACGTAGGCGAGCGCGTCGTCGAGCGCGGCCTGCGCCTGGCCGAGCGCCATGGTCGCATTGCCGCAGCGCTCCAGGTCGAACGCCTGCATCAGGCGCGCGAAGCCGCCGGCGTCGACGACCAGGTTGTCGGCCGGCACGCGCACCTCGTCGAGATGGATGTCGGCGCTGGGCACGCCGCGAAAGCCCATCAGGGTCTCGTTCGGGCCGAAACTGACGCCTGCGCGGTCCTTCTCCACATAGACCGCGCCGATGCCCTTGGCGCCCGGCTGGTTGGACAGGCGGCAGTAGACCAGGTAGCCGTGGGCGTGGCCGCCGCCGCTGGTCCAGCGCTTGTGGCCGCTGACCACGATCTCATCGCCCTCGCGCCGCGCGCGCGTGGTGAGGTCGGTGAGCGCCGAGCCCGCGTCGGGTTCGGACATCGACACCGCCACCACCACCTCGCCCCGGCACACCGCCGGCAGCACGCGCCGGCGCAAGGAGTCGGAGCCGAAGGCCTCGATCGCCTTGACCGGCCCGACGCAGCTCTCGAACACCGGGAAGGCGACCGCGGAGCTGACCTTGGCGAACTCCTCGACCACCAGCAGCGCCTCGAGGTTGCCGAGGCCGAGGCCGCCATATACGTGCGCGACGTTGATGCCGAGAAAGCCGAGCTCGGCGTAGCGCCGGCGCACGCCGTCGGGCAGCGGGCGGTTGTCGCGCTCGAGCTCGCGCGCCACGCCCTCGAGCTCGCCGCGGGCGAACTTCCGCGCCGCCTCCTGGAGCGCGCGCTGCTCGTCGCTGAGCCTGAAGTCCACGCCGATCCTCCCCGAATCCCGTCGCACCCTAGCCCAAACCGCGCCGCAGCGCGAGCGGTCGCGGTTGCATGTTGCGGCTGCGCCGGTCAACATTCGCGGGCGAGTTCCACCATGTGGAAGGGAGGCTTACATGCACGCATTCGCCAGGATCGCGGTCGTCGTCTTGTGCGCCCTGTCGTTCGCTGCGGTCACCGGCGCCGCCAGCTTCGCCGCCGACGAGCCGGCCAACATCATCAAGTACCGCCGCAACGTGATGAAGGCGATCGGCGCCAACATCGCCAATATCGCCATGGTGGTGAAGGGCGAGGTCACCTATTCCGCCAACGTGCCGTTCAACGCGCGCTCGATCCGCGACGCCCTCAACCTGGTCGACCCCTTATTCCCGCCGGGCACCGACACCGGCGACACCAACGCCCTGCCCAAGATCTGGGAGGACGCCGCCGGCTTCAATGACGTGCACGACAAGGCGCAAGCCGCCGCCGACGCCATGGTCCAGGCCGCCGAGTCGGGCGATGCCGCCAACATCGCCGCTGCGCTCGGCGACCTCGGCAAGGCATGCGGCAACTGCCACAAGCCCTACCGCGTGGATTCCAGCTCGGCGGCGTGGCGGCCATAGGCGCCGCCGCCGGGATCGGGGTGGGACTGGCCGCGGCGGGTGCCTTTGCGCTCGCCGCCGCGGCCGCGGACGAGGCGGTCGCGCGCGGCGCGTATCTGGCGCGCGCGGGCGGCTGCTTCGCCTGCCACACCGACGTCAAGGGCGGCGGCGCCCCGCTCGCCGGCGGCGGGCGGATCGAGACCCCGTTCGGCACCTTCTTCGGCCCCAATCTCACCCCGCATCCCGACCACGGGCTCGGGCGCTGGGCCGAGGCCGACTTCGTCGCTGCGATGACCGAGGGCCGCGCCCCCGACGGCGCGCGCTACTACCCGGCCTTCCCCTACACATCGTTCAGCGCAACCGCGCGCGCCGACCTCGCCGACCTGTGGTCGTACCTGCGCTCGCTTGCGCCGGTGGCGCGTGCCAATACGCCGCACGAGCTCAAGTGGCCGTTCGGTTGGCGGTTCCTCAACCGCATCTGGCAGTGGCTGTTCTTCCGCCCGCAAACCTTCGCGCCGGACCCCGCGCACGATGCACACTGGAACCGCGGCGCGTACCTGTCCGAGGCCCTGCTGCACTGCAAGGAGTGCCACAGCCCGCGCAGCCGGTTGGGCGCACTGAAGATCTCGCTCGCCTATGCCGGCAACCGCGACGGGCCGGGCGATACCACGGTGCCCAACATCACCGCCGACGCCGAGACCGGCATCGGCCGCTGGAGCGAGATCGACGTCGTGTGGCTGCTCAAGACCGGCTTCAAGCCCGACGGCAACGACGTTCAGGGGATCATGGCCGAGCTGATCGAGCACGGCTCGAGCCACCTCAGCGACGACGACCTGACGGCGGTCGCCGCCTATATCCGCTCGCTCGAGCCGATCCGCTACCAGGTGCGCAAGCCGCGCGCCGAGAGCGGGACCCCGGGCGGCGAGTTCAATTACTAGAACGGCGGCGGGCAAGCTCCCGTCAGCCCTCACCCGGCCGCTTGCGCGGCCGACCTCTCCCCGAGGAGAGGTGGATCGCGCCGGCGCCGGTGCGTTCCCTCTCCCACCGGGAGAGGGACAGGGTGAGGAGCTGTTCACAATTTCGTGATCGGAGTTTAACCGGATCGGGCGCCGGCATACGTCGGAGGCGCCGGCCATCCCGGCCGGGCTCGAATTCCGCTTCGCACCGAGGAATGGCAGGCCATGACCGAACTCGCCCTCTGCCGGCGGCCCGCGGCGCTGTTGCTTGCGCTCGCCGTCGTGGCAGCGCCGACGCTCGCCGACGCGCGCCCGGTTCCCGACAGCTTCGCCGACCTGGTCGAGCGCCTGTCGCCCGCCGTGGTCGCGGTCTCGACCGAGGAAGTGGTCGCGACCGGCGGCCAGCTGCCCTTCCAGTTCCCGCCAGGCTCGCCGTTCGAGGAGTTCTTCCGGCGCTATTTCGGCGCCCCTCCGGAAGACCAGGGCGGCGCGCCCGAGCAGCGGCGGATGAGCGCGGGCTCGGGCTTCATCGTCGATTCGGCCGGCTACATCGTGACCAACAACCACGTCATCGCGGACGCCGACACGATCACGGTCACACTCGCCGATGAGTCCGAGTTCGAGGCGACGCTGATCGGCAGCGATCCCTCGACCGACGTCGCCCTGATCAAGATCGACGCCGGCCACCCGCTCGCCACGGTCGTCTGGGGCGACTCGGACCAGGTACGCGTCGGCGACTGGACGCTCGCCATCGGCAATCCGTTCGGGCTGTACGGCTCGGTCACCGCCGGCATCATCTCGGCGCGCGCGCGGACCTTGAACGCGGGCCCGTTCGACGACTTCCTGCAGACCGACGCCTCGATCAACCCCGGCAACTCGGGCGGGCCGCTGTTCAACCTGGCCGGCGAGGTGATCGGCATCAACACCGCGATCTTCTCGCCCTCGGGCGGCAACATCGGCATCGGCTTTGCCATCCCCTCGGCGCTGGCCAAGCCCGTGGTCGATCAGATCCGCGACCACGGGCGTGCGATCCGCGGCTGGCTCGGCGTGCAGATCCAGGGCGTCACCAAGGAGCTCGCCGCCGGCCTCGGCGTCAAGGAGGCGTACGGCGCGCTGGTGGTCAAGGTCAGCGACGACAGCCCGGCCGCGCGCGCCGGCCTCAAGACCGGCGACCTGATCGTCGGCTACCGCGGCCAGCGGGTGGACGACCCGCGCGCGCTCGCGCGCATGGTCGC
>DASWHU010000040.1:0-3056 GCA_036398035.1 Alphaproteobacteria bacterium
TGCTCGGCCAGTGCCACTACGCGCTCGGCAACTATCAGACCGCCAAGGAGATGTTCGCCGAACGCATTCGGCGCAATCCGAGCACCGATGCCAGCCGGGTGATGATGGCGGCCGCGTGCGGCATGCTCGGCGAGGCGGACGAGGCTCAACGGCAATGGCGGGAGGTATTTCGGATCAATCCGTCATACTCTCTGGCCCAGCGTCGCCGGGTCCTGCCGTATCGCGAGCCGGGCGACTTCGACCGGATCGTCGAGGGTTTGCGCCGCGCCGGCATCAAGACCGACGCCGCCGGCGGCTCGGGCCGATGACCGCGGCCGCACTCGCCCTGCCCCGCACCCAGCGCCCGGCGCTCGCCGCGGCGCTGGCACTCGCCGCCGTGCTGTTCGGCGCAGCGGCCATGATCGGCGCGCGCAACGCGGCGCTGTTCGTGCTCGCGCTCGGCATCGGCGTCACGCTGTATCACGCGAGCTTCGGCTTCACCGGCGCCTGGCGGCGGGTGTTCGTCGCGGGCGACATCTCCGGCGTCAGCGCCCAGATCGTGATGCTCGCCGCGGCGAGCCTCTTGTTCGCGCCGGTGCTCGCGCACGGCGGCGCCTTCGGCCGCGAGATCGCGGGCGCGGTGGCGCCGGTGAGCGTGTCGATGGCGTTCGGCGCGTTCCTGTTCGGCATCGGCATGCAGCTCGGCGGCGGCTGCGCCTCGGGCACGCTGTACACGGCCGGCGGCGCCAGCCTGCGCATGATGCTGGTGCTCGCGTTCTTCTGCCTCGGCACGTTCCTCGGCAGCCTCGACCTGCACCGGTGGCAGCAGCTGCCCGGAATCGGGCCGGTGTCGCTGGGCACGGCGTTGGGCTGGGAGGTCGCGCTGCCGCTCCAGCTCGCGCTGCTCGGCGCGATCTATCTGGCGCTGCGCCGCGCCGGCGGGCGCAACGTCGTGCCGTTGTGGCCGCGCGCGGGCGTCGGCCGGCGCGAGCTGGTCCACGGGCCGTGGCCGCTGCTGCTCGGCGCGGGGCTGCTGGCGCTGTTCAACTGGCTGACCCTCTTGATCGCGGGCCACGCCTGGTCGATCACCTGGGGGTTCTCGCTGTGGACCGCCAAGATCGCCGCAGCGCTCGGCTGGGAGCCCTTGTCGAGCCCGTTCTGGCGGGGCGGCTTCCAGCAGGCGGCGCTTGCCCGGCCGGTGCTCGCCGACACCGTCTCGGTGATGAACGTCGGCATCCTGGTCGGCGCGTTCGCCGCCGCGGCGCTCGCCGGGCGGATCGCGCCCCGGCTCGACTACACGCCGCGCCAGCTCCTCGCCGCGGTGATCGGCGGGCTGGCCATGGGCTACGGCGCGCGCCTCGCCTACGGCTGCAACATCGGCGCGTTCTTCAGCGGCGTCGCCTCGGCCAGCCTGCACGGCTGGGTGTGGATCCTGGCTGCGATCCCGGGCAACGCCATCGGCATCCGGCTCAGGCCGTTCTTCAGGCTGTCGCGCTGACCGCGGGGCCGGCGCCGGCGGCCGCCAGCGCCGCCCGGTACTCGGCGCCGAGCCGCGCCACCAGGGCCGCCGCCGGTGCCACGTCGTCGATGCCGCCGACGCCCTGGCCGGCGCTCCACACGTCGCGCCAGGCGCGCCGGGCGCCGCCCTCCTTGTCCATGTCGATCTCGGGCCTGGGCGGCAGGTTGTCGGGATCGAGGCCGGCCCGCTCCAGGCTCTGGCGCAGGAAGTTGCCGGGAATGCCCGAGATCGCCGGCGTGTAGATGATGTCGGCGGCGCTCGCCTCGACGATCATGCGCTTGTAGCCCTCCGGCGCGCGGCTTTCGCGGCTCGCGATAAAGCGGGTGCCGAGATAGGCGAGGTCGGCGCCGAGCACGCGCGCGGCGGCGATGCCGGCGCCGTCGGTGATCGCGCCCGCGAGCACGATGGTCCGGTCGAACACCGCGCGCACCTGGCGCAGGAACGCGAACGGGCTGAGCGTGCCGGCATGGCCGCCCGCCCCGGCCGCGACCAGGATCAGGCCGTCGACCCCGGCGGCGGCGGCCTTGTGCGCGTGATGGAGATGGATCACGTCGTGCCACACCAGGCCGCCATAGGCGTGCACGCGCGCGACCACCTCGCCCGGATGGCCGACCGAGGTGATCACGATCGGCACCCGGTGCGCGACGGTCGCCGCCAGGTCCTGCTCGAGCCGCTTGTTCGAGCGATGGACGATCAGGTTGACCGCAAAGGGCGCCGCGCCCGGGCTTGCGGCGAGCGCGCGCTCGATTTGCCCGAGCCAGCGCACATACTCCTCGGCCGGGCGCGCATTGAGGCTCGGGAAGGCGCCGACCACCCCCGCCTCGGACGCCGCGATCACCAGCTCGGGGCCCGAGACCAGGAACATCGGCGCCGCGACCGCGGGCAGGCTCAGGCGTCCCTCGAGCGACGGCGGCAACGGCATCGGCGAACCTTTCGGGACGGGGCCGGCGGCGGGCGCAAATCCTCGACGCGCCTGTGGACCGAGTCAAGGCCGCGCCCCCGACTCCCTGATCGAGATCAAGGCGGCCTCGCACGGCCATGGAATGATCGCCGCGATCGAGACGATCGGATCGCCCGATGACAAGCGTTGATGCGGCGTACCTGATCTACGTCATCGTGGCGTTCGCCGCGTTCATGGGCGTGCTCGCCTGGGCGATGCACCAGGCGCCGGGCACGCGCTAGGCGCTCAGGGTAGCGCCGCCGGCGCCTCCATCAGGCGCTCACCCGCGCCCGCCCGCCGCTCGGCCGCCCGGTCGAGGGCATAGGCGGTCAGGCGCGGCCGCTCGGTGCGCGCGGCGCCGGGGCTGTGCGCCTCGCCGCCGCCCATTCCCGAGGGGAACAGCACGTACTGGACGGCGTCGAGCAGGTAGCTGATCGGGCTGCCGGCGATCGCCGCCCCGGTCTGGTGCGCCCACAACAGCGCGCCGGTGTCCGCATCGAGTGCCAGCGCGCGCCCGTGCAGGTCGCCGGTGAACACCAGCCCGGCCGCGGTGGCGAGCGCACCGGCGTAGAACGGGAGCGAATCGCTCCGCCGCCATAGCTCGCGCCCGCGCGCGGG
>DASWHU010000041.1:0-23185 GCA_036398035.1 Alphaproteobacteria bacterium
GCGCGTCGCCGGGCGCATTCACCACCCGTCCGCCATGCTTGTCGACGATGCGCCCGATGGCGGCGCGGTAGCGCTGGAGGGTGTCGAGGGTGGCGCGGTCGTCGTCGGCCATCAGCCGCGAGTAGCCGACCACGTCGGCACTCAGGATCGCCGCCAGGCGTCGGCGTCTCTCGCCCTCCGGCATCAGCCGCCCTTCCAGGACAATCGCGAGTTTACGGGGTCGGCGCAGACACCCGAAGTGTGCCCCAACGCGGTGTCCGTGTCATCTTCGCGGGCGCGCCGACCGCCCCGCCAACATGCCTGTTCCTGGCTGTTCCTTGCCGTCGCGGCCTTGGCGCCGGTGGTCAGCGCCGCGCGTACTGGCGGTCGCCGAACAGGATCTCGAACCGCTCCTTGTCCTTGGCCGGGTCGCCGACGGGCCTGGTGTCCTTCATCACCTCGCGGCCCTTGATCACCGCCGGGCGCTCCTTGATCCGGTCGCGCCAGCGCGAGAGGTTCGGATAGTCGTCGAAGTTCTGGCCCTGGCGCTCGCCCAGGATCCACGGCCAGGTGGCGATGTCGGCGATCGAGTAGTCGCCGGCGAGATAGTCGCGCTCGGCGACCCGCTCGTCGATCACCCGGTAGATGCGCCCGGCCTCGCGGGTGTAGCGGTTGATGGCGTAGTCGAGCTTCTCGGGCGCATAGTTGCGGAAGTGGTGCGTCTGACCGAGCATCGGCCCGACCGTGCCCATCTGGAACATCAGCCACTGCAGCACCTGGTAGCGCGCGCGCGGCGCCGTGGGCAGCAGCTGGCCGGTCTTGTCGGCGAGATAGATCAGCATCGCGCCCGACTCGAACAGCGCGATCGGCTTGCGGTCGGGGCCGTCCGAATCCACCAGCGCCGGGATCTTGTTGTTCGGGCTGATCTTGAGGAACTCGGGCTTGAACTGGTCGCCCTTGCCGATGTCGACCGGGATCACGGTATAGGGGAGGGCGACCTCCTCGAGCATGATGGTGATCTTGAAGCCGTTGGGGGTCGGCCAGAAGTAGAGATCGATCACCTGAACCTCCTGCTTTATATCCATGATTGCCGGGATCGGTGGAACCCGGCTTGGCGCGGCACGCGCGGCGGGCGTATGCTCGGGCCGGCGCAAGGACGCGGCAGGATAGACGATGGAACGCAGCTTCACGAAGGAGATTCGCCAGCTCGCCCTCGGCGCCGGCGAGACCTTCCACGGCGAGGGCATCCTCGCCGTCACCAAGGCCCTGTTGCAGTCGGGGGTGAGCTATGTCGGCGGCTATCAGGGCTCGCCGATCTCGCACCTGCTCGACGTGATGGTCCAGGCCTCGGACCTCCTCGACGAGCTCGGCGTGCATCTGGAGACGCCGACCGGCGAGGCGGCGGCGGCGGCGATGCTCGGCGCCTCGATCAACTACCCGATGCGCGGCGCGGTGACCTGGAAGTCGACGGTCGGCACCAACGTCGCCTCCGACGCGCTGTCGAACCTCGCCTCGGCCGGGGTCAAGGGCGGCGCCCTGATCATCCTCGGCGAGGACTACGGCGAGGGCGCGAGCATCATCCAGGAGCGCAGCCACGCCTTCGCCATGAAGTCGTCGATGTGCCTGGTGGACCCGCGCCCGCATCTGCCGACCATCGTCAACCTGGTCGAGAAGGGCTTCGAGCTGTCGGAAGCCTCGAACATGCCGGTGATGCTGGAATTGCGCATCCGCGCCTGCCACCTGTTCGGCCGCTTCGAATGCAAGGACAACCGTGCGCCGGCAATCTCGCGCCGCCACACGCTCGCCGCGCCCGACTTCGACTACGCGCGCATCTGCCTGCCGCCCGCGACCTATGCCCAGGAGATCCACAAGGTCGCGCACCGGCTGCCGGCGGCGGTGCGCTTCGTTGCCGAGCACGGGCTCAACGAGGTGCTCGCCGGCGACCTCGACGAGATCGGCATCATCACCCAGGGCGGGCTTGCGCACACCGTGCTGCGCGCGCTCGCCGAGGCCGGGCTTGCCGACGCCTTCGCACGCACGCGGGTGCCGGTCTACGTCATGAACGTCACCTATCCGCTGGTGCCCGACGAGATCACCGCGTTCTGCGCCGGCAAGCGCGCGGTGCTGATGGTCGAGGAGGGCTATCCCGACTATCTCGAGCAGGCGGTCAACGTCGCGCTGCGGCGCGCCGACCTGCAAACCCGCGTGATCGGCAAGGACGCCCTGCCCAAGGTCGGCGAGATCACCGCCGAGGTGATGGCGCGCGGGCTCAAGGCCTTCCTCGAGGACACCAAGCCGGCGGGCGTCGCGCTCGCGGACAGCCGGACGCCGGTCGATGCGTGCGATGCGCTGAAGGCGCGCGCGGCCGCGCTGATTGGCGAGCCGGTGCCGGCGCGCCCGCCGAGCTTCTGCACCGGCTGCCCCGAGCGGCCCGTGTTCAGCGCCATGAAGATCGTCGAGAAGGAGCTTGGGCCGACCCACGTCGCCGCCGACATCGGCTGCCACACCTTCTCGACCTTGGCGCCGTTCAACATCGGCAACACCGTGCTCGGCTACGGGCTCGGGCTGGCGAGCTCGACCGGGGTCGCGCCCGCCTTCGCCAAGCGCGTGATCAGCGTCATGGGCGACGGCGGCTTCTGGCACAACGGGTTGACCACCGGGGTCGGCAGCGCGAGCTTCAACCGCGACGACGGCGTGCTGCTGATCTTCAAGAACGGCTACAGCTCGGCGACCGGCTGGCAGGTGCTGCCGTCGAGCGCTACCGACCGCACCGGCCGGCCGTCGGGAATGTCGATCCAGAAGGCGCTTCGCGGCCTCGGCGTGCGCTGGATACGCACCGTGCGCACCTACGACGTCGCGCGCATGGTGCGCACGCTGCGCGAGGCGCTGACCACCGGCGCCAAGGGCCTCAAGGTGATCGTCGCCGACGGCGAGTGCCAGCTCGCCCGCCAGCGGCGCATCCGGCCCCAGATCCGCAAGCGGCTCGACGCCGGCGGGCGCGTGGTGCGCACCCGTTACGGGGTCGACGACGAGGTCTGCACCGGCGACCATTCGTGCATCCGGCTGTCGGGCTGCCCGTCGCTGACCGTCAAGCCCAACCCCGACCCGCTGCGCACCGACCCGGTCGCCACGGTGATCGAGTCCTGCGTCGGCTGCGGCCTGTGCGGCGAGGTGGCGCATGCCGCAGTGCTGTGCCCGTCGTTCTACCGGCTCGACGTGATCCAGAACCCGAACCGGCTCGACCGGTTGTTGATGCGGGTGCGCGAGCGGGTGATCGGCGCGCTCGGCGGCCGGCCGGCCCCGGACGCGCGCGCGGCATGAGCGATCCCGCGCCGACGCGGCCGCTCACGGTGCTGATCGCCGCGCTCGGCGGCGAGGGCGGCGGCGTGCTGGCGAGCTGGCTGGTCGGCGCCGCCACGGCCGCCGGGCTGCCGGTGCAGGCGACCTCGATCCCGGGCGTCGCGCAGCGCACCGGCGCCACCACCTATTACGTCGAGGTCTGGCCCGAGCCCCATTCCGCGCTCGGCGGGCGCGAGCCGGTGTTCGGCCTCTACCCGGCGCCGGGCGGGGTCGATGTGATGGTCGCGAGCGAGCTGGTCGAGGCCGGGCGCGCGCTTGGCAACGGCTATGTCGCGCCCGAGCGCACGCTGCTGATCGCCTCCACCCACCGCGTGTTCGCGATGGCCGAGAAGACGGCGATGGCCGACGGCCGCTTCGATGGCGCCCGGGTGGCCGAGGCCGCACGCGCGCTCGCCGCCCGCGCGGTGCTCGCCGACCTCGACGCGATTGCGCGCGCCGCCGGCGCGCCGATCAACGCGGTCCTGTTCGGCGCGATCGCCGGCGCCGAGGTGCTGCCGATTCCGGACGCGGCCTGGCGCGAGGCGATCCGGGGCGAGGGCAAGGCGGTCGAGTCCAACCTCGCCGGCTTCGAGGCGGGTCTCGGTTTGGTCCGCGGCGCGGCGGCCGAGGTGCCCTCGGACGAGGCCGAGGCCGCGCCGCGCACGGCCCTGCCGCCGGTGCCGGCCAGGCTGCAAGCGCGCCTCGATGCGTTCGGCGCGCCGAAATTGCAGGAGTTCGCCACTGCCGGCGTCCGCCGGCTGATCGACTTCCAGGACACCGCCTACGCGCGGCGCTATCTCGACCGCGTCGAGCGCGTGTGCGCTGCCGACCCGAGCCCCGACAAGCGCATCGCGGCGGAGGCCGCGCGCCAGCTCGCGCTGCGCATGAGTTTCGAGGACGTGATCCGCGTCGCCCAGCTCAAGGTGCGGCCCGAGCGGATTGCGCGCATCCGCGCCGAGGCGGGGGTCGCGGCGGGCCAGCCGGTGCGCGTGGTCGAGGTGCTCAAGCCGGGCATCGAGGAGCTGTGCGCGATCCTGCCCGGCTTCGTCGCCAGGCCCGTGCTCGCCTGGGCGCGGCGGCGCAACCTGAGCGACCGGCTCAATGTCGGCCTCAAGATATCGAGCACCAGCGTCGGCGGGTTCCTGTTGTTGAAGGCGCTCGCCGCGATGCGGCCGCTGCGCCGGCTCGGCCACCGGTTCGGAGAGGAGCGGCGGCTGATCGACGACTGGCTCGGCGCGGTGGGCGACGCGTGCCGGATCGACGCCGGCCTCGCGCTCGAGGTCGCGGACTGCGCGCGGCTGATCAAGGGCTACGGCGAGACCCATCGCCGCGGCCTCGCCAACTACCAGCGCATCCGCGAGGCCGCGATCGCGCCGGCGCTCGCCGGGCGGATCGCGCCTGAGGAGGCGGCGGAGCTGGTGCGGCGCGCCCGCGAGGCGGCGCTCGCCGACCCGGACGGCCGCCGCCTCGACGCCGTGCTCGCCGCGCCTGTGCCCGGCACATCCGAGACGCGGGCGGCGGCCGAGTAGCCGCACCCATGGCCGGCGAGGCGAACCGGCGGCTGGTCGAGGCGTTCTACGAGCGGCTGTGGAACCGGGGCGAGCTCGACGCGGCCGACGAGTTGCTCGCCGCCGATTTCGCCTTCCGCGGCTCGCTCGGCTACCAGGCGCACGGTCCGGACGGCTTCCGCACCTATGTCGGCATGGTGCGCGCGGCGTTCCCCGACTTCCACAACGCGCTCGAGGAGACGATCGCCGAGGGCGAGCGCATCGCCGCGCGCCTGACCTGGACCGGCACCCACCGCGGGCCGTTCCTCGGCATCGCGCCGACCGGGCGGCGCATTTCCTACCAGGGGGTCGGCCTGTTCACCGTCGCCGGCGGGCGGCTCGCTTCGGCATGGGTAGTCGGCGACGGCTACGCGCTGCTGCGCCAGCTCGGCGCGCTCGGATGACGGGACCGGACCTCACGCGCCACCAATGTTCTCGTCTGTTCATGCCGCACGCGTCACCCCGGCGAGGCGAAGCCGGGACCCGGGGTCCATACTCTTTTGCAACCAACCGGCCGCTCGTGGAGGCGGCGAGATGGACCCCGGCTCGCGGCGCTTCGCGCCTTGGCCGGGGTGACGGCCGACGGATGATCGGGTCTCAAATCATCCCGCTTAAGCCGCTGGATTCCGGCTCTCCGCTCCGCTCCGGCCGGAATGACGGAGACGGGTGGTCCGGCAGCATCATAATAACTAGCTGAATAATGGTCGGATCGTTTCATGTGCTCTCGTCCGCCCACAGCTCGTCGAGGAAGGCGAGCAGGCGGTCGAGCTTGGCCTGGCGGTCGGCCTTGAAGGCGGCCGTGTCGCGCCCGGCCCAGTCGTAGAAGCCCTTGCCGGTCTTGATGCCGAGCTCGCCGGCCTCGAACTTGTCCTGGAGGATGCGGCACGGCTCGGGCGAGTGGTACAGGTCGGGGACGATGCTCTGCTGGGCGAGCGCGTGGGTGTCGAGCCCGCTCAGGTCCTTCTGCTCGATCAGGCCGGTGATGCACATGCGCGGGCCGAACAGCTTGCGCGCGAAGTTGTCGACGTCGGCGACCGAGGCCACCCCGGTCTCGATCAGGTGATAGGCCTCGTGCAGGACCGCGTGCTGCAGGCGGTTGATCAGGAAGCCGGTCACCGCTCGGTTGAGCACGATCGACTCCTTGCCGGTGCGGGCGAGCGCGCGCACGGTGCGCTCGAGCACGTCGGCGCGGGTCTCGGGAAGGCGCGCCACCTCGACCATCGGCAGGGTCTCGGCCGGCTGCATGTAGTGGACGGCGAGGAAGCGGGCGCGGGCGGTGAGCGGCGCGGCGATGTCGGCGAGCGCGAGGCCCGAGGTGTTGGTGGCGAGGATCGGCCCGTCGTCGCCCGAGCCGTAGGCAGCCTCGAGGCGCTTGAACAGCGCCTGCTTCGGCGCGAGCTGCTCGATGATCGATTCGATCACCAGGTCGGGCGGCGTCTCCGGCGGCTCGGCGACGGCGCGCATGCCGTGAGGGAGCAAGCCGAGCCGGGCCGGGTCGCGGCTCAGCACCAAGGTCTCGAACCCGGCGCGGGCGAAGCTGAGCGCGATGCCCCGGCCCATCACGCCGTAGCCCGCCACCAGCACCCGCTGGACCTCGCCGTCCTTGCCTGTCATCGCACTCCCCCCTTTGCGCTCCCTCGCCGGGCGCTATGATGCCCCGGGGAGGATCAGCATGCGCGCGTTCGTTTACAACGCCCAGCCCGGGCGGGTGGTGTTCGGCGCCGGCGCCTGGGCCAAGGTGCCGGACGAGGTCGACCGGCTGGGCGTCCGCCGGGTGCTGATCACGACCAGCCGCGGCAACCGCCCGCGCGCGGAGGAGCTGGCGGCGCGGCTCGGCGCGCGCTCGGCCGGCGTGCTCGACGACGCCCGCGCCCACGTGCCGTTCGAGCAGGCCGAGGACGCGCGCGCGACCGCGGCCGAGCGTCGCGCCGACGGCGTCGTCTCGGTCGGCGGCGGCACCCCGATCGGGCTCGCCAAGGCGATCGCGCACGCGCTCGACATCCCGGTGATCGCCGTGCCGACCACCTATTCGGGCTCGGAGATGACCGGGCTCTCCGGCATCACCCGTGACGGCGTCAAGCGCGTGATCGCCGCGCCGGCGATGCTGCCGCGCACTGTGATCTACGACCCGGAGCTGACCTACGACCTGCCCGCGGCGGCGACCGCCGCCACCGGCATGAACGCGGTCGCGCACTGCGTCGAGGCGCTGTACGTGCCGGCCGCCAACCCGGTCACCTCGCTGATCGCCGAGGCCGGCCTCGCCGCCCTTGTGCGCGGCCTGCCGCGCGCGGTCGCCGCGCCGCGCGGCATCGAGGGCCGCGCCGAGGCGCTGTACGGCGCCTGCCTCGCCGGCATGGCGGTCGCCACCGCCGGCATCGCCATCCACCACAAGCTCTGCCACGTACTCGGCGGCACCTACGGCCTTGGCCACGGCGAGGCCAACGCGGTGGTCCTGCCGCACGCGGTCGCGTTCAACGCGCCTGCCGCGGTGGGCCCGATCGCCCGCGTCGCGCGCGCCATCGGCGCGGCGGAGCCCGGCCTCGACGATGCCTCGGCCGCGGCCCGGGCGGCGCCGTTCCTGTTCGACTTCGACACCGCGATCGGCGCGCCGACCAGCCTCGAGGCGCTCGGCCTTGCCCACGACGCGCTCGACGAGGCGGCGCGGATCGCGCTCGAGCTGATCACCGACAACCCGCGCCCGGTCGATGAGGCGGCGGTGCGCGCCCTGCTCGAGGACGCCTGGCACGGCCGCCGTCCCGCCGCCGCCTGAATCGCAACGCAAACAAGGAGACGTCCCGCCATGGCCGACGACCTGGTGTCCGCGGCAACGCTTGCCGCGCTCAAGACCTTCGACACGCCGAGCGTGTGCAACGCCATCGAGCTGGTGGAGCCCGAGCGCCGGGCCTATGGCTTCACCACGGCCACGCTGCACTGCGTGCGGCCTGAGCTCGGCGCCATGGTCGGCTATGCGCGCACGGTGGCGGTGCGCGCCTCCCGCCCGGCGACGGCGGACGCGGAGGCGGTCCGCGCCACGCGGCTCGCCTATCTCGACTACGTCGCCACGGGCGCCAAGCCGACGATCAGCGTGGTCCACAACCTCGACCACGGCGAGGAGGGCTTCGGATCGTTCTGGGGCGAGGTCAACAGCGCCATCCACAGCGCGCTCGGCTGCATCGGCACGGTCACCAACGGCAGCGTCCGCGACATCGATGCGCTCGCCCCGGGCTTCCAGGTGCTGGCCGGCTCGGTCGGGCCGAGCCACGGCTTCGTCCACGTCGAGCAGTTCGGCGATACCGCCACCATCGCCGGCATGGTGGTGCGCTCGGGCGACCTGGTCCACGCCGACCGCCACGGCGCGGTGGTGCTGCCGCGCGGCAAGGCGGACGAGGTGGTCGAGGCGGCGGCGAAGATCGCCCGGCGCGAGGCGGTGGTGCTGAAAGCCGCGCGCGCCAAGGGCGCAACCCTGGAGGCGATCACGCGGGCGATGAACGAGTCGGCGAAGGTGAGCTGAGCGCGTGAGCTTTCAGCCGTCGGGGTCGCTCGCCTCCGCCCGGACGTCGAGGACCTGAGTCACCGGCAGGGCCGCGATGTCCTGGAACGCGCCCATGCGGGCATCGCCCGGATCGATCAGGCTAGAGAGGCGCGCGAAGCTCGACTCGACGATCATCGTCTCGCCGGTCCCGGACCGGCGCCGGATGCCGTAGCGCACGCCCGCGCGCATCCGCGCCGGCAGCTTGCCGAGCAGGTTCTTGGTCACCCACACCGAGCCGTCGCGGGCGAAGCCACTCAGCCGCGCGCTGCGCTCGACCGCCTCGCCGAGCGCGGTGAGCTCTAGGTGCGCGGGCGTGCGGCAACTGCCGACCCACGCCTCGCCCTCGTCGATGCCGACGTTGAGACCGAGGTCGTTGTCCCAGTTCTTGCGCGCCTGCCAGGCGTGGCTCAGTTGACGCGTCAGCACGTTCGCCTCGTGCGCGCAGCGCAGCGCGTTGATGATGTAGTGGCGGTCGGGCTGGGGAAAGAAGAAACATGCGAAGCCGTCGCCGGCGTGCTGGCCGGCGGTGCCGTGATACTTGCGCAGCAGCGGCGCGGTCGCCGCCCAGACCTGGTTGATCAGCTCGAAGTACTCGTCCGCCGCCAGCTCGGCGCGGATCTTGGCCGCGTCCCTGAGCTCGGCGGCCAGCACCGCGAGCGGCGTCAGATATGGCCTGAGATCGAGCATCAGGTCGCGGATCGCCAGCTCGCGGCGAGACAGGATGTTGAGCAGGCCGTAACTCGGCTCGGCCCGCGGCACATAGGCGAACAGCACGCCCTCGCGGAACACCGTGGCGAACAGGTCCCAGCGGCGGCTGCCCTCGGGCTCGGTGACCAGATCGACCTCGGCGTGGAACAAGGGCCGCGGCGCGGCCGGCTCGACCTCGTCGTACAGTCGGCCGAGCTCGATCGCCGCCTCGGCGTCGCCGCCCACCGCGGTCGAAAGCAACGCTGCCTTGGACAGCCGCCTTTTGGCGATTGCGACATGGAAGCGGAGTGGCGCCTGCCAACTGGCGTCCCGGCGTTGGCGGGCGCTTGAGAACAGCCTGAACAGGCTGCGCTCGCCCGGATCGTCGGGCAGGCCGTCGGGCCTTCCGAAAATCTCGCGCTCCGCGGCCCGGTTGGCCCAGGTGACCGCGAACGTGTTGCTGACCATGTAGGCCGGGTGGCGGACATCGGTGATGCTCGGCAGCGGGCCCAGCTCGGCATCGCTCGCCGGCGCGGCCGGCAGGGGCGGCGCCGCGGGCGGTTCCTCGGCGGGGCGCTGCGCGGCTGCTCGGGTCTCGCTCCGCGCAGCGGCGCGGGCGGCGGTGCCCGCAGTCGCCATCATGTCGGCGATCTCGGCCATGCTGTGGCCCTTCTGCTTGAGGCCAGCGATGCGCTTGAGCGCCTCCAGCGACTGCTTGGGGAAGTAGCCTATGCGCGGCGCGCGGCCGTCCTTGCCGGTCGCCGGCCGGACCACCGGCTTGGGCAGCAGGCCGAGCGAGATGTAATTGTTCAAGGTCGAGCGCGAGATGGCGGTGCGCTCGATCAGTTCCTTGCTCGACAGCATGTCCCGCAAAGGCGCCATGGCTTGGGGCGGAGCCGGCCCGTTCGGCGACGCGGACTCGCGCCGCTTATTGTCCAAAAACGTAGACGCAAACTGTCAGGGAAGCAACGATTCGCGGCCTTTGGCATCAGGTTGCTCAGATATGTTGCCGGAATGTGTCCAAGCTCCTGGCACAATCGCCGGCAGGGCGCGCAAGCCGGCCTGCGGCAAAAGGACCGCTCGCGAAACGATCGGGAAAGGCCATCGCCTTGCGTGCGCGCCCCCGCCGTCCGCCGGCGGCGCGCCGGCGCCATCGCCGGGATGGACGCGGGGCGTCGCGATGGGCTAACTCGGGACGCGCGCCGCCGGTCGGGCCGCGGCGGCTCGCACCATCTGGATCGCGGTTCGCGGAGAGACGATGATGATTACCAAGGGCTTCAAGAGGATGTTGGCCGAGGCCAATGCCGAGATCGGCGCGGTCTCGCCGGTCGCGGCGATCGAGGCGCTGTCGAGCGGCGAGGCCGTGTTCGTCGACGTGCGCGAATCGGCAGAGCAGGCGACCGGAACCATCCCCGGCGCAGTGGCCGCGCCGCGCGGCTTCCTGGAGTTCATCGCCGACCCGGAAGGCCCGATGCACCGGCCCGAGCTGGTCGCGGGCCGGCCGCTGATCATCTATTGCGCCAGCGGCGGCCGCTCGGCCCTGGCGGCGAAAACGCTGCGCGACATGGGCATCGCCAACGTCAGCAATCTGGTCGGCGGAATCGGCGCCTGGAAGCAGGCGGGCGGCCCGATCGAGGGCGCGTGACCGCGCCCGCAAAGCGGCGGCGATGCGCGGTGCAAAAACAAACCCGGCGCCGGCTGAAAATCCTAGCCGGCGCCGGGCGGGGTAATCGCGGAACCGGTGAGGAGCGGGGAATGCACCGGTTCCGCTTTCGGCCTAATAATTTAGGCCGAGCTGTGGTTCTTTCGGCGGCTCGCCACCCGGGTTCCGACTTTGCAGCCGCGTCCGCGGGCGGAGGGTCGCCAGGGCCCAACAGGGCACGTCCTAGTGTCATTTGGGGGAAAGCCGGCGCGCCGACAGTGACTGCCGTCACAGTTGCTGCGGAACGGCGCCGCGGTCGCCTGTCGCCGTGGCGGCGGGCCCCTCAGGCCGGGGCGCCGGAGGCGATGCCGAGCTCGGCGAGCGCGTCCTCGACCGCGGCCAGCGCGGTCTCGATCGCGGCCTGACCGATCGCCCCGATGCAGCCGATGCGAAACGTCGCCGCCGCGGTCACCTTGCCGGGATAGATCACCACGCCGCGGCGGTGGAGCGCGTCGTAGAAGCGCTCGAAGCTGAAGCCGGGGTCCGCCGGCAGATGGAAGGTGACGATGATCGGCGCCTGGTCGCGGTCGTCGAGCAAGGTCTCGAAGCCGAGCCGCCTCATGCCCGCGACCAGGGCTGCGCAATTCTGCCGATAGCGCACCCGGCGGGCCGCCGGCCCGCCTTCGCCGTCGAGCTGGTCGAGGGCGCAATCGAGGGCCGCGATCACGTGGGTGGGCGGGGTGAACCGCCACTGGCCGTTGGCTTCCAGCGCCCGCCACTGGTCGTGGAGGTCCAGGCTGAGCGAGGCGCAGTTGCCGGCGGCGGCGGCGAGCGCGTCCCGGCGCGCGATCACGAACGCCACCCCGGGCACCCCTTCCAGGCACTTGTTGGCCGACGCCGCGACCGCCTCCAGGCCGAGTGCCGCGCCGTCGAGCTCGAGCGCGCCGAACGAGCTCATGGCGTCGACCAGCAGGCGTATGTTGCGCTCTCGCGCCAGGGCGGCAACGTCGGCGAGCGGGTTGAGCACGCCCGAGGTGGTCTCGCAATGGACCAGGGCGAGATGGCTTGCGCGGGGCGCCCGATCGAGCACCTGCGCCAGGCGCGCCAGGTCGGTCGGCAGGTGCTCCGGGCTGTCGGCCGTCTCGACCTGCCGGCCGAGGCGGCGGGCGATGGTCGCGATGCGCTGGCCGTAGGCGCCGTTGACCGCGACCACCAGGCGGCCGCCGGCGGGGACCAGGGTGGCGATCATCGCCTCGACCGCGAACGTGCCGCTGCCCTGGATCGGTACGCAGGCGTAGTCATCGCCAAGGTTGCACAGATCCGCCAGGCGCCGGCGCACGCGCGCGGTCAGCTCGATGAAGTCGCGGTCGCGCGAACCCCAGTCGCGCATCATTGCCGCGCGCGTTCGCGGGTCGGTGGTCAGCGGCCCCGGGGTCAGCAGCAATCCCGGCCCCGGCGGCTCGTTACCGCCGCTCGCGTGACCCGTGTGTTTCGCCATCGCTGTTCGCCTCCGTTGCGACTTTCTATCGCCAAGCTGCGGGCCGCACAACGCCGGCCGCCGAGCGCGCTGCCGGGGCAGTGGACGCGCCCCGCGCTCCGTCTACATTACCTTGCAGGGCTGGTGTGTAAGCGTCGTGGGAGGGGCCGGACGTGTCGGACCGGGCGCGCCATCGGTTGAGCCGGAGCGAACCGACAATGGACGACAATCCGTCGGCGCAGTTGGCCGGGATCAGGCTGTTGTCGCATTTGGGCGCCGAGGCGCTCAAGCCGGTGGCCCAAAGCTGCATGTGGCGCCGGTACCGGCGCAACGAGCAGATCGTCAATCGCGAAAGCGAGAGCCGCGACCTGTTCCTGGTGATCAAGGGATCGGTCGAGGTCGCCAACTACTCGTCCACCGGCCGCGAGATCGCGTTCGCGACCATTCCCTCGGGCGAGTATTTCGGCGAGCTGTCGGCGATCGACGACCTGCCCCGGTCGGCGACGGTGTCGGCCGCCGAGGACTGCTCGATCGCCATCATGCCGCGGATGATCTTCCTCGAGCTGCTGCGGAACGACTCGAGGGTGGCAACGGCGGTGATGAGGCGCCTGGCCAGCATCGTACGCACCTGCGACGACCGGATCATGGACCTGAGCACCCTCGGCGCCGTCCAGCGCGTCTATGTCGAGTTGCTGCGCATCTGCGGGCCCGACCCGGCGGTGACCAACATGTGGTCGGTCTATCCGATGCCGACCCAGTCCGACATCGCCGCGCGCGCCAGCACGACGCGCGAGACGGTGGCGCGGGTGCTCAGCCAGCTGACCCAGGACGGGCTGATCCAGCGCAAGGGGCGGACGCTCTATCTCAACGACCGCGACCGCCTGAGGGAGCTGGCCGAGCATCTGGACACCGGCGCAGGGCCGGCGCGCTGAGGCCGGCCGGTCGAAGCCTATCAGGCGGGCAGTCGTCGGGGTCGCGATCGCGCGGCGAGATGCATGCGGCTACCGGTTGTCGGCGTCGCGTTTCGACTTGACCAACGCCTCGGCCGCGGCCTCGAGCACCTCCGACGCGGTCTCGCCGGCGCCGGGAAAGACGGCGACCGCGATATGGGCGCGCGCGCGCAGCTGCCCGCCCGCCCACCGGTAGGGCGCGGCGAGCGCCCCGTCCAGCTTGTCCTTGAGCGTGCCGAGCGCGTCCGCCTGGCCGAGCCGGGGCGCCAGCACCGCGAACTCGTCGTCGCCGATCCGGGCGACGGAATCCGAATCGCGCACGTTGCCGCGCAGGCGCTCGGCGACCTGCTGCAGCACCTCGTCGCCGCTCTCGTGGCCGTAGAGCCGGTTGATCTCGCGCAAGTGGTCGATGTCGACGACCAGCACCGCTCCGCCGCCGCCCTGGCGGCGCGCGAGCGCAATCGCCTGGGTCAGCCGGTCGCGCAGCAGCGACTGGTTCGGCAGATCCGTCAGCGCGTCGAAGTTCGCCCGCCGCCAGGCGCGATCCGCCGAACGCTTGCGATCGGTGATCGAGATCTGCAGCAACACCGCGCCGATGCCCGTCGCCATCGCCAGCGGCGCCACGCGGAGCTCGAGCCAATGCTCCTGGATCGGAGTATGGCACTGATAATCAAGCACAAATGAGTCGATGGTGCCGTTGAGCACCGCCCGGATGCCGGCGCAGGCACGGGCGATGTCGTCGCACGGCGCGTCCTCGTCCGAAGCCCAGAAGCCGGCCTCGACGAAGTTCGCGCCAATTGCGGCCTCGCCCTCGAGACCGCCGTTTGCGCCCGAGAACGCGGACCACGCCTGGTTGACGAACAGCACCGAGCCGTGAGGATCGAGCACCGCGATGCTCGCCGGCAGCGCGTCGAGAATCGGCGTCTCGAAACCGGACGGGCCGAAACCGGGAAGCAGCGACGACACGGAAGCGGGCACCCACGATGGCGACGTCCCCATCGCCAACCCTTTCGAAGCCGGGGCAAAAACGGTCGTGTGCCAGTCAATATAGGGCGTGGGGATTCGAAGGAAATCGGCCCGCTTGGGGCGGCGGGGCGGTTGACAGAGCTTGCCCCGGCTCCTCAAATCATCGCTCTGAGGAGGCGGCAATGAGGTGCGAAGCTTTGACGGACAGGCGGCGGCCTTGGCTTGCGGCGCTCACCGGCTGCGCGGCGCTGGTGCTGTCGCTCGCCGTTGCCGGCGGGGCCGCCGATGCCAGGCCGAAGCGCCTCGACCGCGACGAGGTCACGGCGCTGATCACCGGCAACACCGTGCGCGGCTTCAATCCCAGCGACGACAGCACCTACACCATATTCCACTCGGGCAACGGCGAGGCCCGGGCCGTGCTGCGCAACGTCAACGGCCAAGTCTCGCGCTCGGACGGGCGCTGGTGGGTGAACGATCTCGGCAAGCTGTGCGTCAAATGGGACAACTTCCGCTGGGTGAACTCGTGCGCGGTGATCAGCCGCGACGAGGACGCGATCACCTTCCTCGACGACAACGGCCGCATCGTCTCATTCGGCGAGGTCGTCACCGGCAATCCGGACGACATTTGAGCGGGCGGGCCGGCGCGGCCACGCCGGCAGGCCCGCCGCTCAGGCCGCCTGCCGCCACTTGATCGAGCAGCCCATGCTTGCGTTCTGCTGGCGCGGGCCTCGGCCGGTTTCGGCGACCTGGCGCATCGCGTCATACAGCTCGCGGCGCGCGTTCGGCACCGGGTTGGTCTTCGACTCGTCCAGCCGGCCGCGATATTGCAGCTCGAGCGCGGCGTTGAAGCCGAAGAAGTCGGGCGTGCACACCGCGTCGTAGGCGCGGGCGACGCCCTGGCTCTCGTCGTACAGGTAGGGGAACGGGAACTGCTTCTCGCGCGCGATCCGCGCCATGTTGTCGAAGCTGTCGTCCGGGTACGACCCGGGATCGTTGGCGCTGATCGCGACGGTCGTCACGCCGAGCGCGGCAAGCTCCTTCGCGTCCCGGATCAGGCGCGGCAGGATCGCCTTCACGTACGGGCAATGGTTGCACATGAACACCACCAGGGTGCCCTTCGGCCCGCGCAGCTCCTGGAGCGTATGCCACGCGCCGTCGGTGCCCTTGAGGCGGAAGTCCGGCGCCTTCCAGCCAAAATCGCAGATCGGGGGAATCTCGGCCATCGGTCATGTTCCTGGTCGGGTTTCGGGGCATGAGGCGACGGTGGCAAGGCCCCGCCGCCTGCGCTACCGGTTATACGAAATCCGGCGGCGCGAGGCCATGTGTTGGCGCACGCGCCGGCCGGCCCCGGTCGCAGGCAGGGAGGCGAGCATGGCGGGACGCATCGAGGACAAGGTGGCGCTGGTCGTCGGAGCCGGCTCGATCGGGCCTGGCTGGGGCAACGGCAAGGCGGCGGCGTTGCTGTATGCGCGCGAGGGCGCGCGTCTGTTCGCGGTCGACATCGACGGCACGGCGGCCGAGCAGACGCGGGCGATCATCGCCGCCGAGGGCGGCCGCTGTGAGAGCTTCGTCGCCGACGCCGCGGACGCGCGCCAGGTCGCGACGGCGGTCGATGCCTGCCGCGCCCGCTTCGGGCGCATCGACATCCTCCACAACAACGTCGGCATCGCCGTGGTCGGCGGCGTCGCCGACACCGACGAGGCGGACTGGGACCGGATCAATGCGGTCAACCTGAAGAGCGTGTTCCTGGCCTGCCGGGCGGTGATCCCGTCGATGGTCGCCCAGGGCGGCGGCGCGATCGTCAACATCTCGTCGATCTCGGGCATCCGCTCGGTCGGCGTGCCGCTCGCCGCCTACGCCGCCACCAAGGCGGGCATTCTCGGGCTGACCATGAGCATCGCCACGAGTTACGCGCGCGCCGGCGTGCGCTGCAACGCGGTGCTGCCGGGCCTGATCAACACGCCGCTGATCCACGCCTCGCTGGCCGAGCACTATGCCGGCGGCGATGTTGAGCGGATGATCGCGATCCGCGATGCGCAGGTGCCGCGCGGACGCATGGGGGACGCCTGGGATGTCGCCTATGCGTCGCTGTTCCTGGCCTCCGACGAGGCCCGGTTCATCACCGGCCAGGCGCTCGCCGTCGACGGCGGCCAGACCGCCATGTGCGTGACCCCGCCGCCGGGCTGAGCCCAGGGCGCTGCCAAAGAGGTGGACTCGGCGCGTGCGCGCGGCCGTGATAGCTTACGGCTTGAGGCGCCGGGCGGCCCAAGCGGTGGCCGTCGGCCGATGCGCGGAGGCGTAACGATGGACCAGGACATTCGCCCTTATCCGGTGGCGCCGGGCGAGCCGGCGCCGGACTTCGACCTGCCGATGGTCTCGGCGGACGGGCGCGCGACGCTCGGCGACTACCGCGGCCGGTCGCCGCTGCTGATCGCCATGTTCCGCCGCTTCGAATGCGCGTTCTGCCGGCGCCTGTTGGCGGCGCTGAAGCAAACCGGGGAAGACCTGGAGCCGCTGGGGATCGAGACGCTCGCCATCACCGGCTCGCCGGTGCGGGCGGCCCGGCTGTACACCAAGTACCGGCCGCCGGGACTGGCCTTGGCCTCGGATCCGATGTTCGCCATCCACCGCCGCTATGGCACGCCGGTGTGCGCCCTGACCGCGGACGGGCCGTCCGACTGGCCGCGGACGGCGAACATGTCCGACGCGATGAAGATCGTGGTCAATCCCAACGGCGAGCTGCCCGAGGCGCTGCCGGCGCCGCTGGCGGGAGAGGCGCTCGACAAGCTCGACGGGTTCGAGGAAGTGGTCACCGACGAGCCCAAGGCGCCGCCCGGCAACCTGGCCCTGGCCGGCTACTTCCTGATCGACCGCGAGGGAATCGTGCGCTGGCGCTACATCGAGGCGTATGACGATCCCGTCACCTACGGCCGGCCGCCGAGCGTGGACGAGCTCATGGTCGCGGCGCGCGCGCTCGCCCGAGCCTGACCGACCGCGTCGTCGGCCACGGCATGTTGCGGACCACGATCAGCGGCAGCCTGCCCAAGCCGAGCTGGCTCGCCGAGCCGGGCCGGCTGTGGGCGCCGTGGCGGCCGGGCGATCCTGACGCGCTCGCCGAGGCCAAGCACGACGCCGTGCGCCTTGCGCTCGCCGACCAGGAGGAGGCCGGCATCGACATCGTCACCGACGGCGAGCAGTCGCGCCAGCACTTCGTCCACGGCTTTCTCGAGCACATCGAGGGCATCGACTTCGCCCACAAGCAGCGCATCGGCATCCGCGCCGACCGCTACCGGGCCGACTGCCCGACGGTGGTCGGCGCGCCCCGCCGCCTGCGCCCGGTGCACGTCGAGGAGGTGGCCTTTGCCCGCGCCCACACGCGGCGCAAGCTCAAGTTCACCTTGCCCGGGCCGATGACCATCGTCGACACGCTCGCCGATGCGCATTTCGGCGACCGGGCGAGGCTCGCCATGGCGTTCGCGCGGGTGCTCAACGAAGAGGCGCGCGACCTGGTCGCCGCCGGCGCCGACGTGATCCAGTTCGACGAGCCGGCGTTCAACGTCTATCTCGACGAGGTCAAGGGCTGGGGCATCGACAGCCTGCACGCCGCGATCGACGGGCTGGACTGCACGACCGCGGTCCACATCTGCTACGGCTACGGCATCGAGGCGAACATCCGCTGGAAATCGACCCTCGGCGAGGCATGGCTGCAATATGCCGACACCTTCCCGACGCTGGCCGCAAGCCGGATCGACCAGGTGTCGCTCGAATGCGCCAACTCGCGGGTGCCGATGTCGGTGCTCGACCTGCTCGCCGGCAAGGACCTGCTGGTCGGCGTGGTCGACGTCGCCACCGACCGCATCGAGAGTGCCGACGAGGTCGCCGCGGTGATCCGCGCTGCGCTCGAGCACGCGCCGGCGGAACGAGTTTTCCCGTGCACCAACTGCGGCATGGTGCCGCTGTCGCGCGCGGTGGCCAGGGGCAAGCTGGAAGCGATCGGCGCCGGCGCCGCGATCGTGAGAAGCGAGCTCGGCGGCTGAAGCCCGGCGGGTGCGCGCGCCTCGCTAGAACCGTCGTGCAGGACCTGACTCGACCGGCGCCGACGCATCGCTCTCCGTGCCTTGGCGCTCCGGCGTGAGCGACGGCGCCTGGTCCTCGCCGTAGATCGTCGCCAAGAGCTGTGCGACGAAGTAGCGCGGGATCAGCGACAGCTCCTGATCGCCGTCGCGCATGGCGTAATACGTGTAGTCGCCGGGCAAGAAGTCGCCCACGTAAAGCACCTCCAGCGGCCGCGAATAGTCGGCACCGTCGGGCGTGCGCCCGTAGAACGCGATCATGGTCTGCGGGTTGGCGAGTCCATAATCGCCGAGTCCGCCTTCGGGCCGCACGCGCCGGTCGGCGAGCATGCGTGCGGCTACCTCGAGTCGCTCGGTGATCGCCGCGGCTCGGCCAGGATCGGCAAGATGTGTCTCGCCGGCGGCGGGTTGTGGGCCGGGCGTCCCTGTGCCGCTGTGGCTGTGACTCGAGTCGTGCAGGAACCACTGGCCGCTGGGATCGCGCATCAGGGCGCCCTGGCGGCCCTGATAGATCACCTCGACCCCGCCCAGCTCGGGCTCGGTAAAGGCGAACATCGGGATGCGCCCGGTCGGGGCCGGCGGTTCGGGGTCGAACAGGCCGGTGCCTTCGTGCAGGACGATCGCCCCGACCAACACCACCAGCAGCCCCCAGACGACCAGCAGCCGCGGACGCATCCCGCCCACGCTCAGCGCTGCTTCCACCACACGCCGGCGCCGATCAAGGCCAGTAACGCCGGAACCAGGATCACGGACAGGACGAAGGTGCCCTTCACCTGGCGGTTGGTGAGACTGAGGCGGGGCAGTTCGTAGCTGCGTGGCTCGAGGCCGATCAGGTTCTCCTGGGCGGCAAGATAATTGACCGTGTTCAGGAACAGGTTGCCGTTGCCGAGGAAGTGGAAGAAAGAGTTGGTGGCGAAGTCCGAGTCGCCGATCACCGCGATCCGCGACCTGCCGGTGACGGAATCATCGTTCGCCGCGACCGGCGCAAGCTGGTCCTGCGGGCCGAACTGGATCGCCGACGCATCGTCGGCGCTCACCGGTCGGCGGGTGGCGACCACCATCAACGTCGCCGGGCCGGATAGGTCGATGCCTTCGTCGAACTCTGCGCGGTCGGGGCTGGTCTCGGCGAAGCTGTTCCCGGTCGAGCTGACCACCGGGGAAACGCTGGTGCCCGGGACTCGCTCGGGCGTCGGCGACAGGGAACGAACGCCGGGGTAGAAGGTCAGCGGCAGGTCGCGGGTGATCTGATGGCGATTGTACTCGGTCACCGCGGGCGACGAGGCGTCGGTCCAGTAGTGGCTGGCGCCGTCGATCACGATCGTGTCGTCCAACACGATGCCGTATTCGCCCACGACCGGATCGAGACCGGTCGCCACGAACGGATCGAGCATGAAGTACGCGTTGCCGCCGGCGGCGAGATAGGCGCGGATGGCCTCGACCTCGCCAGGCAGCAGCGCCGCCTTCGGCCCTGCCACGACCAGGACCGAGCAATCGGACAGTGCGTCTTCGCCCATCACCAACGAGATCTTTTTCACTTCGTAATTCAAGGCTTCGAGACCACTGCGCGCCTTCGACATCCCGTGGCGCTCGTAGAGCACGTATTGGGTGCCGAGGCCGTGGCTGTGGCCGGGACCGGCACCTTCCGCGTGCGTGTGCGATTCCATGCTGAACGGATCAGCCTCCTGGTGGCCGTCGAGGAAGCACGCTACCTGCGTCTTGCCCTGGCTGACGCGCAGGATGCCGTTGGCGATATCGGTCTCGGTGTCGCCGTTGATCTGCAGCTTGCGATGCTCGCTTTCCAGGATCGCGGTACCGGCGAACTGGACGCCCAGCATCCTCGCCTGGGCCGGGTTGAGGGTCGGATCGTAGAACTCGACGGTGACCTTGTCAGTCTGGGCGGCCATCAGCTCATACAGCTCGACTGTCTCGCGCATCATCGGGTCGTGGAAGAAGACGATGTGCACCGGCTGCTCCAGCCGCTCGAGCATGGTCGTCGTCTGCTCGGACAGCGAGTACAGGCCCGCCTCGGTCATGTCGAAGCGAAGCGGATAGCGCGCCGAGAAGTACCCGAGCGCGACCAGGACGCCGATCATGCCCAGCGTGTAAAGCGCGATCTCGCCGCGCCGCCGGCGCATCATCGCGCCGAGCTCGCGGCGCAACGCAAACGCGCCCCAGGCGGATAGCAGCGCGCCCGCCACTGCCAGCAGCACCGTCCACAGCACCGTCTCGAGCAGGATCGCCTGGATCGCGAGAGCGCTCGCGAGCGAGGCGATCCCGGCAAGCAGGATCAGGCCGGCGCGGAAGGAACGGTCCACCTCACCGCCTCCATTGCAGATAGCTGGCATTGAGGGTCAGCGCGATCGCGCACACGATCAGGTAGAAGAGCACCGCCTCGCTGCGCACCAGTCCTTGCACGAAGGCGCCGAACTGGCCGGAAAAAGACAGATACCCGAACAGAGCATACAGGACATACGATGTCTGGAAACTCTGCAGATGGCCGACGAACCAGAACGCGACCAGCACCGAGACGGTGATCAGGGCGGCGACGATCTGGTTCTCGGTGAGCGCTGAGAAGAACTGGCCGATGGCGAGGCACGCCATGCCCAGCAGTACGAAGCCGATATAGCCCGCAGCTATGGTCGTCGTTTCCGGGTCGCCGAACAGATAAAGCGGCACCAGGTCGATCAGGGTCGCCGAGGTCATCAGCAGCAGGATGGTGACGGCGCCCAGATACTTTCCGAGCACCACCTGCCACGGCCGCAGCGGCAAGGTTTGCAGCAACTCCATCGTCCCGGCGCTGTACTCGCCGCTGAACAGGCGCATCGAGACCACGGGTATCACCAGTAGCAACAAGATGCCCATGTTCTGGAACGTCCCGGCCATCGAGGCGATGCCGGTGTAGAAGATGTTGTAGGTAAAGAAGTAGCCCGTCCCCAGCATGAACACGGCGACGACGAAGTAGGCGATCGGCGAGCGGAAATAGTGCCAGAGCTCCTTCTGGTACAGCGCCAGCACGCTGCTCATGCGGCCTTCTCCACCACCGGGGCCGCGTGCACGTAGTGAAGGAACACGTTCTCCAGCGTCGGCTCCCGCCGCTCCAGGCCGTGCAGCTCCCACCGGCCGGCCACCACCCGTGCGATCGCGGCCTCGATGCCGTCGCGCGCGTCGACCTTGCACTCGACGGACAGCCGGCCCGCATCGCCCGGGGCCGGGTCCATCTGTACGGCGTTCACGCCGTCGACCGACAGGAGCTCCTGGCGCAGCGCGTCCGCGGGGGCGGTCGCCTGCAGCGCAACCTGGTTGGTCCGCTCGACCGCCTGCCGCAGGCCCTCGGGCGTGTCGATCGCGAGCAAGCGGCCGTGATTGATGATCGCCACCCGCCGGCAGATCATCGTCACCTCGGGCAGGATGTGAGTGCTCAACAGCACCGCGTGACCCTCGCCGAACGAACGTATCGCCTCGCGGGTCTCATGGATCTGGGCCGGGTCGAGCCCGATGGTGGGCTCGTCCAGCAGCAGCACTTGGGGCTTGCCCAACATCGCCTGGGCGAGCCCGACGCGCTGCCGGTAGCCCTTCGACAGCTTGAAGATCTCGCGCCGGAACACGTCTTCGAGGTGGCAGGCGGCGGTTACCCGCTCGAGCTCGGCGGCCATTTCCGTACGGGACACGCCCTTGACCTTCGCCACGAAGCGCAGATAGGCGGCGACGTCGAGGATATCGTAGAGCGGCGGGTGCTCGGGCAGGTAGCCGATCTCGCGCGCCGCCTCCACGTTCTGCGTAGCCATGTCGAAACCGGCCACCGTGACCCGCCCCGAGGTGGCGGTGGTGTAGCCGGCGATCATCCGGATGGTGGTCGTCTTGCCGGCGCCGTTGGGCCCGAGGAAGCCCACGATCTCGCCCTTCTCCACGGTGAAGGACATGTCGTGGATGATGGTCTTGGCGCCGTAGCGCTTGGTGACGGACTCGAGCGCGATCATTACTTTGTGCGCGTAATGCGCCGGATCAGAAACATTCGGGAGGCCCCGTTGCGGGGGCCTCCCGAAAATCGGCGTAAGGATGGGCTATTTATACCACTTGCCGCCCATCTCGCTGTACTGCTTGATGCTGTGTCCGAACCACAGCTTTGCATTCTCGAGATCGCCGATCATCTTCAGCCGATTGATCGAGTTGGTGTAGTCGAGGATGCTGTAGTTGAGGCCGGCCGGATAGCCTTCCATGTTCTCTTCCATCCAGACCGCGTCCTGGGTCAGGACCACCGTGCCGGTCTCGGGCAGCTGCAGCTTCACCGACTGGTGGCCGAAGGTATGGCCCGGGGTGGTCAGGATCTTGACGGTGCCGTCGCCGAACAGGTCGTAGTCGCCCTTGAGCGCGAGGTAGTTGAACTCGCGCGCGTCGTCATAGTCGGCCATGACATGCGCGCCGCCGCGCTGGAACTTCTCCGGCCACCACGCCTGATAAAGCTCGATCTGCTGGATCACGTGGATCGCGTTCGGGAACATCTCGATGTTGCCGATGTGGTCCAGGTGCGAGTGCGAGGTGATGACGATCTTCACGTCGCTGGTCTTGTAGCCGAGCTTTTCGAGCTGCTTGTCGATCACGTCGGCCCGCGTCTGGCCGGGCTTCAGGAAGTCGCACAGCCCCTTGGTCCAATGCGACTCGCAGTTGCCGTCGGAGATCGCGACATTGTTGCCGGTGTCATACACGATCAGGCCCTTCGGGTGGTCGAGGACCCACATGTTGATCGGGATCTTGATGTCGCGCGCTTCCGGATAGCTCGGGATCAGCCCCTGGATGTTGAACGGGCCGAACTGCCCGCTCGCCGTCCAGTAAAGCTTCTGCGCCGATGCCGTCGACGCGCCGGCCATGCACAGTCCGGCAAGCAGCGCCGCGGCGATACCGAGTTTCTTCATGACTGTCGTATCCTCCCTACGATGATGGCAGCGCCCCGTCGGGCGCGCGTCCCGCCTTCGTCCCGCCGAATTGGAGCTCCCGG